>JBGTEZ010000017.1:0-2347 GCA_041747535.1 Gemmatimonadaceae bacterium | reverse complement strand
GGTCAGTGCCGACGCGCGGGCATTGCTCCAGGCGGCGGCCGAACGCCTCGCGCTGTCGGCGCGCGGTTATCACCGGGTGCTCAAGGTCGCACGGACTATCGCCGATCTCGCACAAGCCGCGGAGATCGCGGCTCCGCACATTGGAGAAGCACTGCGGTACCGGCCTGTAGCGCGATCCAGCGGAGTCACGACGGGCCCCAATTAGCACCCCCGGAAGGGCCCGCTGTTTGCCTGAATCGCCAGCGTGATTGCCTCTCGCTGTGGGCCGGGGTATTCTCCTCTCGGCACCTGTCCAACCACGTCACAACTAATCGGACCGCATGCGAAAATTTGGTTGCTTTCTCGTCATCCTCCTGCTGCTGGGAGCGGTGTGGTTCTGGTACGCTCGGGTCGACACCCCGGCTGGAGGGACGGCAACTGCCGGTACGCCAGCGGCGAAGCTCTGGCAGCCGCTGACTCAGGCTGACGCCGAGCGCGCCCGGGCGGCACTGCAATCATTGAGTCAGTCGTCGGGACCCGTGTTCACGAATCTCACCGGCGCCGAGGCCGCGTCCTACATCTTCCTGATCGTCGCGAAGCAGCTCCCCCCGTCTCTGAAAAATGCCGAGGCTGCTGTCATCGGCAGCCGTCTTTACGTGCGCTCAGAGGTCGAGCTCAAGGAGCTCGGCGGGTCGGGCGCGCTCGGGGCATTGGGCGCATTACTTGGCGACAAGGACAGCGTCACCCTCGGAGGCACGCTCAACATGCTGGGGCCGGGGCGAGGCGAGTTTCTGATTCAGGAAGTGAAAATCGGACGTCTGGAGCTTCCCTCCGCCCTCATTCCCCGGATCGTTGCCCGGGTCAGGGCGGGCAGCCGGGCGACCGGCGTGTCCAGCAACGGTCTGCCAATGGCGATGCCCGAATACATTTCAGATGTGCGGATAGCCGACGGCAAGATCACGATCTACAAAAGGACCACGTGAGCCGACGGATCCTCGTCATTGACGACGAGCAGGGAATTCGCGCGGCTCTCGGACAGCTGCTGGAGTACGAGGGCTACGAGGTCCGCACGATCGCCAATGCCGCGGACGGGATCGCAGAATACCAGAAATGGCGACCCCATCTCGTCTTCCTCGATGTGAAGATGGCTGGGATGGACGGCATGGAGGCGCTCAAGCGTCTCCGTGAGATCGATCCGGCGGCGACGGTCGTGATGATCAGCGGTCACGCCACGATCCGCACCGCCGTCGAGGCGACTCAGCTGGGAGCTTACGAGATCCTCGAGAAGCCGCTCGACACCGACCGGATTCTCGTCATGCTCAGGAACGCCCTCTCGCACCTGGATCTGCAAGAGGAGAACGCTCGTCTCAAGCAATCGATCGACGCGCCTTACGAGATCGTCGGGAAGACGCCGGTGATGCGCGCGCTGATGGACAAGATCGAAAAGGTCGCGACGACCCCCGCGCGCGTTCTCATCACCGGCGAGAACGGCACCGGGAAAGAGCTGGTGGCGCGCGCGCTGCACCGGATGTCACCGCGGGCGGCCAAGCCGTTCGTCGAAGTCAATTGCGCGGCGATTCCCGGCGAGCTGATCGAGAGCGAGCTGTTCGGCCATATGAAAGGGTCATTCACCGGCGCGATTGCCGATCGCGCCGGCAAGTTCGAGCAGGCCAACAAGGGGACGCTCTTTCTCGACGAGATCGGGGACATGAGTCTCGCGGCGCAGGCGAAGGTACTGCGGGTGCTTCAGGACAACGTGATCACGAGGATCGGGGGAGCGAAGCCTATCTCCGTCGATGTCAGAGTGATCGCCGCGACGAACAAGACGCTCGAGAATGAGATCGCCGGGGGAAAGTTTCGCGAGGATCTCTATTATCGACTGAACGTCGTGCCCATTCACGTTCCGTCGATCAGGGACCGCAGAGACGACATTCCGATGCTCGCGCAGTATTTCGCGGCGACCCTGTCCGCACGGGAAGGAATCCCGCCGCGTACCTTTACTCAGGACGCGCTGGAGAGGCTCAGCACGCTCGACTGGCCGGGCAATGTGCGCGAGCTGCGCAACACGGTGGAGCGTCTCCTCATTCTGGCATCCGATCCCGAGATCTCGGCGAAGGACATCGACCGGCTGGCCGGCCAGCGGGCTCTGGACGACGCCGGACTTGCCTCGCTCACGCAATGCCGCACCTTCGAGGAGTTCAAGGACGCGGCGGAGCGCGCGTTCCTTCTCAACAAGCTGCGCGAATTCGACTGGAACGTCTCGGAGACCGCGCGAGCGGTCGAAATGCCGAGGTCGAATCTGTACAAGAAGATCGAGAGGTACTCATTGTCTCGCGAACACATGTAAAGCACACCAACTGCCGCGTCT
>JBGTEZ010000016.1:0-23261 GCA_041747535.1 Gemmatimonadaceae bacterium | reverse complement strand
GCGACACCGACCGTCCCTTTGTCGCCGAGCCCGCGCGCGGCCCGGCGGCGAAACCTGCCCGCGACAAAGCCCCGAGCGGGGCCGCCGCCACCGCCTGACTCAAGGAAAACCCGCATGTCCGCCCTCGACGCCGAGCCCTTTCCCAAGCTGCCGCTGATCGCAGCCATCGTTCTGGTCGGTGCGTCGCTGGCGGTGGTCGGCGGATCCAGCCTGGGCCTGCTCGGCTCCCCCGCCGCCGAGGCGGCCGAAACCGAAACGTCCGCCACAGCCACCCGCAGCCGCGACCTTCAGTTTTTCGACCGGGAGGACGGGGCCGTGGTCGTCAAGGTTTCAGGGGCGCCGGACCACCTGATCGAACGCGACAGTGGCGGTTTCGTGCGCGGCATCATGCGGGGATTGGTTCGGGAACGGACGATACAAGGCGTCGGCCGGGACCCGGTCTTCCGTCTGACCGAGTGGTCTGACGGGTCGCTGACGATTGAGGATACGGGCACCGGACGCTCCCTGAACCTCAGCGCCTATGGGCCCACCAACCGGCTGGCGTTTGAGGCGATGTTGGACGGCGAGGACGACCGCGCATGAGCCGCACGCTCCAGACGCCCTGCACCATCGAGGTCGAGCATACTGACGAGAGCCTGCACGCGCATGTCTCTCTGGACGGCGACCCCCTGATCCATCCGGGCGACCGGGTGCGGGTCCATGGCGATCCGATCCATGTCGCCTTCGGCCAGCGGCGCACTTTCCGCCGTCTCGCCACCGTCGAGCGCGCAACCCTGCTGGAACGTGTCTGGACCCGCCTGACCGCCCGGTTCGAACTGTCCGAACTCTACGAAGTCAGCTTTACGCCGAGGAGAACCCTGTGACCGCCGTTCCCCTGGATGCCTTCGACGAGACACCCGAGCTCACCGCACTGCGCCGCGAGGCGAGCCGGGCGGAAAAACGCTCGGCGGTGACCACGGCGCTGGCGCAGCAGGACACGGTCCTGTCGCCGCGCTTCTACACCACCGATTTCGAGGCCATGGACCGGATCGACGTCTCCCCGGTGCGCGAGGCCTGGGACGGTCTGATGGCCGAGATGGCCGCCGATCTGAACAAGTCCCACTTCAAGCGCGACGCCAGTTTCGAAGGCGTTATCGAGGCCCTGCCGGAGGATCTGATTCGCAGGATCGCTAAGTACTGTGTCAGGGAGCTGCGTAAACGTGAAGGCAGCTCGTTCTGGTAATTCCATCGTCCCTCGGAACACCATACCTTATCGCGCATGACAGCACCCCAGACGCCCGCTCCACCGGCAAAGACCGTACGTCTGGTACACGCTGCGATGGTTTTCGGCGTGCTGCTCTTCGCCGTCGTTTCTCACTTCGTGCTCAGACCCTCGATGGCAAGTTCAGGGGATCTGCCACCTTTCATGCTGCGCGCGCTCCTCGGCGTGGCGTTCGGTGCATGCGCGCTGTCGCTTGTGCTTCGTCCACGCATTCCTCGGCGAGCAAGCGACGAGTCAGCCGATCTGTACTGGACGCGGGCTGCTCGGCCGGCTCTGATTACATGGGCACCTCTCGAGGGCGCGAGCCTGGTCGCCGTCTTCCTCTATGCGCGCACCGGCGCACTGATCACAATCGCCGTCGCGGCACTGGCCGTGCTCCTTTTCGTCGCGTTGAATCCGGCTTATCTCGAAAGACACTGACATGATGAGGATCGCGCAAATGTCTGAAAAAACGATCACTCGTCGGGACATGATCGCGGCGTTGGCATCCGCCGCCGCCCTGCCGCTGGTGTCCGCGTGCAGGCGTTATGTCGTGCCCTCGTCGAGCACACCAGGCACGCCAACTGCGCCGAACGAGGGCAGCGCGCTCGCGCTGCTCGACGACGTCGCCGAGAATCTCATTCGCCTGTCGCCGGAGGGGGCGACCTCGCTCGGCATCGACACCGGCGCGAGAGCCGCGCTCAGGTCGCTGCTCACCGATCGCTCCGCTGAAGGACAGCGGCGGATCGCGGGCCAGCTTCGGACGGACCTGAGTCGCATCAACGCTTTCGACGCAAGCGGCCTCTCGCATGCGACGCGCACGAGCTTCGAGGTCGTGCGAAGCGCGTACGGAACATCACTCGAAGGGTTCGCCCTCCCGTATGGCGACGTGGCGGTCGGGGGTTGGCGGAACACGCCGTATGTCGTCATCCAGAATGTCGGCGCCTATCTCGACATCCCGCGCTTTCTTGACACGGACCATCGGATCGAGAACGCCGCGGACGCCGAGGCGTACCTTGCGCGGCTGCAATCGTACGCGAAGCAGCTCGACGGCGAGCTCGGACGCATGCGGGCGGCACGCGCTCAGGGTCTCGTGCCGCCGGTATTCCTGATCGACAAGGCGCTCGGGCAGATGGCCCTGTCGGCGAAGGATGCGCGCGAGGGCGGCGCGCTCGTCGAGTCGATCGAGCGCCGTTCGAAGAGCATTCCCGGCGACTGGGTTGGGCGCGCGCGTACGATCGCCGGGCGGGAGATCGCGCCGGCGCTCGAGCGTCAGATCGGCGAGCTACAGGCGCAACGAGCCGTCGCGACTACCGACGCGGGGATCGGGACGCGGCCGCGCGGCGAGGAGTATTACCGCTGGGCGCTCAAGGCCTCGACCACCACGACCATGTCGCCCGACGAGATTCACGATCTCGGCCAGAGTGAGGTGAAAGCGCTGCACGCGCAGATGGACACGATCCTCAAGGAGATCGGCCTCTCGACGGGCACCGTCGGCGAGCGAATGCAGGCTCTGGCAAAGGATCCGCGTTACAAGTTCGCTGAAGGCGACAAGGGTCGCGCCGAGATCATGGCGTTCATCGGCGAGCGCCTCGCCTGGATCAGGGCGCAGATGCCGCGCGCGTTCAACACGGTCGTGAATCCGAACATGGAAGTGAAGCGACTGCCGCCCGAGGAGGAGCCCGGTGCGCCGGCGGCCTACGGCGGTGCCGGGTCGATCGATGGAAAGATCCCCGGCAAGTTCTGGATCAACCTCAGGACAACCGAGCTTCACAGCAAGTACAGTCTGGCGGACCTGGCCTTCCACGAGGCGATCCCCGGTCACATCTGGCAGGGGGAGTACACGCACGAGATGCCACTGATCCGCCAGATACTCTCCTTCAACGCATACTCCGAAGGATGGGCACTGTACGGGGAGCAGCTGGCCGACGAGCTCGGCGCCTACGATGCCGATCGCGTCGGGCGCCTCGGATACCTGCAGTCGCTGGCCTTCCGCGCCTGCCGGATGGTCGTCGACACGGGTCTCCACGCGAAGCGGTGGACGCGCGAGCAGGGAGTCCGGTACTTCGTGGACGTCAACGGATCGAATCCCCTCGAAGTCGCGAGCGAAGTAGACCGCTACTGCTCATGGCCGGGACAGGCGTGCGGCTACAAGGTTGGTCACAGCGAGATCCACCGGCAGCGCGAGAAGGCGAGGACAGCGCTAGGCGCGAGGTTCGACCTGAAGGCGTTCGACGATACCGTCGTGCGCGGCGGCAACGTGCCGCTCGACGTGCTTGCCAGAAACGTCGACGAGTATGTTCGGACCACGTCCCGCTAGATACGTCACCGGGTTGAAGACACTTTAGCGACCCTGGCGCGCGCCCACCTGACGGTGACGATCACGATCATCCAGATGCCAACGATCGTCAGGCCGTACATCTCGCGGGCTTCCTCGACGCGGAGGTCCCGCATTTCCCACTCGGCGATCAGAGCGCTGAGGGGGACTCCATGCGCGCGGTAGTAAAGGGATCCGGCCCAGATGAACGCGATGATCGAGATTGCCGCCGGCGCCCAGACGGGCAACCGCCGCCTCATCTCCAATCCGCACGCCGCCGCAGCGGCAGCGTAAACGGCCATCCAGGCAAGCGGGTCCGGATCGTTGAGCTGCACCGCGGCGGAGAACAGGAACATCAGCAGCATGATCCCGTTCGCCAGCGTCCAGAAGCGTCCTGTCATGTCACGGTCTGGTTGATTCATTCGTGTTCGGGCTCTACAGAATTTACTATGCGTGATTGATGGTGCGGATTGACCAACTCGGTGCCGCGATCGCAATTCTGCCGGAGGAGCAACGTGCAGAACGACTGGTAGAGTTGGAGCGGCTGTAGCGCTCTACCTGGGCTGACTCGAAAGCTCGTTTGTCACCCCCCAACCCATCGTTGCCTCACTGCCTCCCGGACTTCCCCGTTGCCGTAAAGCGCCAGCGGCTACACCTTCGCAGGGCATGATTTCTCTCTATCTCTTCTCGCTGCTGGTGGGCGGCGGTCTGCTGGTCGCCGCGATGCTCGGCGGTGGCGATCAGGGCCATGACGGCCAAGTCAGCCACGACGTCGCTCACCCGGGGGAACACGGGAACGCCGCGCAGTTCCTGTCGCTGCGGACGCTCACCTACTTCCTCTTCGTCTTCGGCGGAGTCGGCAGCGCCCTGACATGGAAGTGGGACGTCGGCGGGATTCTCATACTCGCGTTGGCCCTGCTCACCGGCCTCGGCGTCGCCGCAGTCACGGCTGCATCGTTCGAATATCTTCGACGTACCGATTCGGGCGGACGCGATTCCGAAGACAGCTTCGTCGGATTGTCGGGCCGCGTGGTGGTTCCAATCTCGAGCGGAGGGATGGGTAAGGTGCAGGTGATGCGCGGCGACCGCACGTTCGAGCTGCTGGCCCGTCCACTCGACGGCAACGCCGGCGGCATGTCGGACTGGAAATCCGTGATCGTGGTCGAGATGAGCCGCGGCACGGCGCTCGTCACGCCGATCGATGATGCCTTGTTGCAGGATGGTTCCTAACGCGTGTTTCCTACGGAGATGGTAGATGCCTGAATGGCTGATTGGACCGGCTTTCGCCGCCGGGGTCGTCGTTGGCGCTCTCCTCGTGCTAGTCGCCACGATCAAGTCGCTCATCGTCATCGTGCCGCCGAACAGCGCCGCGATCATCACGGGCCGCAGCCGCCGGCTCGCTGATGGACGCGGCGTGGGGTATCGCACCGTAATCGGCGGCCGCACGCTCCGCGTGCCGATCATCGAAGACGTGTCATACATGCACCTCGCCACTATCCCGATCGAGCTGATGGTGTCGAACGCTTTCTCCAAGGGCGGCATTCCGCTTTCCGTTCAGGCGATCGCCAACGTGAAGGTCGCGTCGGAGCCGGAGACGACCTTCAACAACGGCGTCGAGCGTCTGCTCGGTAAATCGGTCGCACAGATCGAGGAGCTGGCCAAAGAGACTCTTTCAGCGAACCTGCGCGGCGTGCTCTCCACGCTGAGCCCCGAGGAAGTCAACGAGGATCGCCTCAAGTTCGCCGCCGAGCTGCTTCAGGAAGCCGATCAGGATTTGCAGAAGCTCGGGCTCCAGCTCGATACGCTCAAGATTCAGAACGTCACCGACGACGTCGGTTACCTCGCCGCCGTCGGGCGCGCGAAAACGGCGCAGGTGCTAAAGGGCGCGCAGATCGCCGAAGCGCAGAACCAGGCCGAGACCAAGCAGCGTCAGGCCGAGGCAATGCAGGTCGCGGAATTGTCCAAGACCCAGGCCGACATCGCGGTCGCAGCGGCTCACAACGAGCTGCGCGTGAAGCAGGCGGAGCTCAACCGGCTCGCCGAGACCGCCGAGCGTGTCGCGCAGGTCGAGGCACAGCGCGCGGAAGTCGAAGCGCAGCAAAACCTCGAGAGCCAGCGCGTGGAGCTCCAGAAGCGCAGGCTGCTGGCCGACGTGGTCGAGCCGGCGGAAGCACACAGGAAAGCGGCGGAGCTGCACGCGCGCGCCGAGGCGGCGCCGATTCTCGAGAACGGAAAAGCGCAGGTGGAAGTTCTGCGGCTGCTCTACTCGCAGATCAGCAATGCCGGCGAGCAGGGCTTCGCGGTGTTCATGGCCGAGAAGCTTCCGTTGTTGCTCGGCACTGCGGTCGAGGCAGTGAAAGGGATCGACATCGATCGCATCGTCATCATGGATGGTGGCGGGGGCGACGGAGTGGCGAACGCAGCGAATCAAAAAATCAACGCGGCGTACAAGACCCTCGAGGGGCTTGGCTCAGCGATGGGGATCGACATTCAGACATTGTTGCAGAACGCCTCGAAACGGATCGAGCCGCCGGCGACAGTGCCGGCAAAGATCGCTGACTATCCGGCGGCCAAGACGTCAGTCCCGAAGTAGCCGAGCCGAAGGAGGCGCCGCGGTTTTCGCCTTCGGTGAGCGCGCCGATGGAGGCCTGATAATGGCGCGACGACTGACCAGACGATGAATCACGAAGGCACTTTTCGGGCGACCCTCGGCGTATGCTTTCTTGCCATGCTCATCATCATGTCGTGGCATCGGATCAGATCGTGGGCCTCGAAGGAACCGCTCGATCGGCGGCAGGAGGGTCTCTTCGTGCTGGCCACATTGCGGCCCGTCGGCCTTCTGCTCTGGCTGGGAGTGTTCGCCTATTTGATCAATCCGGACTGGATGGCCTGGTCTTCCGTGCGCCTGCCGGCATGGTTGCGGTGGTTCGGAATCGGTGTCTTCACTTTCGGCGTTGCGCTACTCACCTGGACGCTGGGCCGTCTCGGCACTAACCTGACCGATACCGTTGTCACCAGACGAGAGCACACGCTGGTCACACAGGGCCCATATCGCTGGGTCCGACATCCGTTCTACGACGCAATGGCGCTGTTGATCCTGGGAATCGCCTTGATTTCGGCGAACTGGTTTGTCCTGGTAACCGGCGCCATCGTTTTTTTTCTTCTCGCCATACGCGTGCGAACCGAAGAGGCACTCTTATTGGCGCGCTTCGGTGATGCGTATCGCAATTACAGCGAGCGCACGGGTCGCTTTGTCCCGAAGCTGCAACGGGACGACTGGTGGAGTTGACGCCTGAGGCGAGTAGCGGACTGGCGGGAATTGTCGCGATGATATTGCTTATCGGCGCAGTCGCCGGCATCGCCGTGGCTCGCTACCTCGACTGATCTCGAATACTCATTTGTCACCGCCCCACGAACCGCCACTTCACCACGAGCGACTCGAGCGCGCCGAGTGCGAAGTGTCGATCTAAAAGGAGCTCATGTCCCTCGACCCGCAAACCCTATCAAAAACATTCCAGCATTTCTTCCACTCGGAAAAGTCAAGCGGTCTTCTGCTGATCGTCTGCACTGCCATCTCGCTTCTGCTCGCGAACTCCCCATTCGGCTCAGACTATGCCAGTTGGTGGCAAACGCGGGTTGGTGGTCTCAGCCTCGAGCACTGGATCAACGATGCGCTGATGGCGATTTTCTTTCTGCTCATCGGCCTGGAGCTCGAGCGCGAGCTGTACAACGGTGAACTGTCCAACATCCGGAGCGCCCTGCTTCCGATTTTCGCGGCCCTGGGCGGAATTGCCGCGCCGGCACTGATTCACTTCTCACTCAACGCGGGAACGCCGACGCAAGCCGGCATCGGTATTCCGATGGCGACGGACATCGCCTTTGCGTTGGGCGTTCTGGCCCTGCTCGGAAACCGGGTTCCGGCCTCGCTGAAAGTGTTCGTGGTCGCGTTTGCGGTCATCGACGATTTGAGCGCAATCGTCATCATCTCGGTGTTCTATACCGCGCAATTGTCGGTCTGGTACCTCCTGGCGGCGCTGGTCGTTTTTGCCGTGCTCCTCGGATTGAACCGTCTCTTCCATGTGATGGCCCTGACCCCTTACCTGGTGGGCGGCGCGTTGATGTGGTTCTTCATGCTCAAGTCCGGCGTTCACGCAACGATGGCCGGGGTGATGCTGGCCTTCGCCATCCCATTCTCCGCCAAGGCCGATGACGAGGGGTCGCCCTCACACCGGCTCGAGCATTTCCTGCACAAGCCGGTCGCGTTCATCATCCTGCCGATTTTTGCTCTGGCCAATACCGCGATCCTCATTGGCGCGGATTGGATGGAGGCCCTGGGCAGCGCAAACAGCCTCGGCATCACTGCGGGTTTGATTGTTGGCAAGCCGTTGGGGGTGACGCTGTTCTGTCTCGCCGCGGTTGCAAGCGGTATAAGCCGCTTGCCGTCCGATCTCAACTGGCGACATATCATCGGCGCGGGGATTCTCGGCGGTATCGGGTTCACCATGTCCATTTTCACCACCAATCTGGCCTTCGCTGGAGACGCCGAGAACGTTAACGGCTCGAAAATGGCGATCCTTCTGGCTTCGCTGGCCGCGGGAACCATTGGTTTTCTGTGGCTCAAGCTCCTGGATAAGCGCAGCGCGGACGCATAACAGGATCTACCGGCGCGCTTCGCCGGCTCCGCGATGCCAGGCCTGCGGCCGGACTTGGACCCACCACAATACCGTAACTGCACTGGCATCATGCGGAATCCCGTTCTATAATCGCAGCGATGCCATCCCGAACTTTGACACTTCCTGACCGGCGCTGGCTGCGGGTCGCGATTGTCACGGCATTTCTGGCGCTTTCGGTCGTCACGCCGTCGCGAGTGCGCAGCCAGCAGCCGACCGACTCGGCGCAGCGAGTGCGGCCGTCGCTCGATACCGCGGCACTGATCGTTCAGCGCCGGACCGTCACCGTTTTTCGTTCGCCCCTCGGCGCTCTGTCTCCCGCCGACCGCGCTGCCGCGGCGGCGCGCCGAATCGAAGCGCTGGAAGTGGTCGAAGGGACCGACACAGTCTCTATCCGTCCCATTCCGGAAGGAGTGCTGCTCTCGGTGGGCCCGAAGGCCGTTCTCACTCTGACCCAGGCCGACGTCGACACGCTGGGCGGCGCGACCATGGAGGAAACCGTCCGGCGCGCATCGCGGCAGCTCCAGGCGGTGCTTGTTGCGACGCGCGAGGAGAGAAGCCTCACACACATTCTCAGCGCGCTCGCGTTCGCCATTGGCGCGACGCTCATTTTCCTCGTGGTGTTGCGGCTGCTGCGGTTTGGACGCCGCGTCGTGCTCGGGCGTCTCCCCGAAGCCAAGGACAAGCTGTCGGACATAGCTGTCGCCGGGTTCACGCTGCTGAGCCGAGACAACCTCCTGCTCTTTGTCAGGCGACTGGTCGACCTCATCGCGTGGACGGCCGCGCTGTTCACGGCGTACCTGTGGCTGGCTTACGTCCTGACCCGGTTCGCTTATACGCGTCCGTGGGGCGAAGCGCTCGGAGCGTACCTGACCTCAACGATAGCGCGCCTCGCGGTTGGGGCGTTGGAAGCGATACCCGGGATCTTCACTCTCGTCCTCATCTTCGTCGCCGTCCGGTGGATCGCTCGCGTGGTGTCCGCGTTCTTCGACGCCATCGAGGTCAAGTCGGTCGAGGTACCGTGGGTGCATGCCGAGACGGCAAACCCCACCAAGCGGATTGTCGTTGCGCTGCTGTGGCTGTTCGCCGTGGTCGTCGCTTATCCGTACGTGCCGGGTGGCGGGAGCGACGTGTTCAAGGGTGTGAGCGTATTCGCGGGGCTCGTTCTTTCCCTCGGGTCCTCCGGAATCATGAGTCAGGCAATGAGTGGACTGGTGCTCATGTATTCGCGCGCGTTGAAGCCCGGAGATTATGTGCGAATCGGCGAGACGGAAGGAACCGTCATCGAGCTCGGGATGCTTTCGACCAAGATCAAAACCACCAAGAGGGAGGAGGTGACGCTCCCGAACGCAATCGTCGTCGGCGCGTCCGTGAAGAATTTCTCGCGTCGAGGCGGTGCGAGCGATCTGCTTCTCTATACCAGTGTCACGATCGGCTATGACACACCGTGGCGACAGGTGGAGGGTATGCTCATCGAAGCCGCGAAACGGACGGGCGGTCTCGAATACGACCCCGCGCCCTTCGTCCTCAAGACCGCTTTGTCCGACTTCTACGTCGAGTATCAGCTGAACGCGATCACCACGAATCCCGCCGACCGCGTACGAGTGCTCGATCGCTTGCACGCGAATATTCTCGACAGCTTCAACGAATACGGTGTACAGATCATGTCGCCGCACTATATGCGGGACCCCCCACAACCCGCCGTAGTACCACGAGAGCGCTGGTACGAGGCGCCCGCTGCCGGCGAGTGATGGTCGCAGCTGGATGCTTCCAGAGCGAAGAGCCCGAGCTCCGTTTACGTATGGCCCTCCTCGAACAGCATCGCCGCCTCTGTATACCCGAGCTCGTCGTTGAGCGCCGCCAGTGCGACGGCCAGCTGTCGCACCTGGGTTGCGGGAATGCGCGCGAGCGCGCGGATCAGGGCTGCCGTCGGTGATACTGGCGCGGTCTCGAGCACGCCGAGACCGCGCCGCGTGATACGCGTTTCGGTCCGGCGTCCATCCTGCCGGGACGGGGAGCGCTTCACGAAGCCCGCCGCGACCAGCCGGTCCACCACGGCCGAAACAGAGCTGCGGTCGGTGTGCGTTCGCGCGGCGAGGGCGGCGATAGATGATGCCGGACTCTCCGCCAGTTTCTCCAGAAGGAACAACTGCGCGGCGCTGAGCCCGGTCGCGCGCTCGGCGTCACGGGCCGCCAGGCGCAACCCACGCTCCAGACGTCTCACGCCGGAAAGAACGTCGGCTGACAGCGTCAATGCTCCCCAGCTGCGGTGGGCTCGCTGAGATCGATCTGTCCAATGCGGCTCCTGCCGGCGATAGAGCGAAGCATGGCCCTGAAATGCCCATTGGCCAGCGGCTCCTCGATGCGATAGGTGCGGCGCCACATCGTGTAGAGCAATCGCCGCAGCTGCGCGCCGCCCAATGTCTTTTGTTTGGCGCCGAGCGGCTGGTAGTACAGGACGAAAGGAACAGCCTCGCGCATTCTACCCAGCGACGGCTGGAAATAGGGAAAATCGAGCGCTATCGCGCCCTCGCGTCGCACCAGCGTGCGCAGCCACGGATTGGTGCGGCTCACTTCCCCGACGATCGCGCCGAGTCTCGCGTGGCCGGCATGACGCGCGTCGGTTTCGAACTTACGGTGAAGCGCGCGTCGCATCCGTGGTCCAAGGCCGAGTGTCCGGGCGGCCGCCCGGACGGCGATGTATCCGACGATGCCCACATTGACGTTACCGAGGTACGAGCCGCTGGCCGCGGCAAGAACGCGGGACTTCCGCTCGGCCACGATCAGATGCCAGCCCACATCGGTCCAGAGGCCTTCGCTGCGCTCGCGCATGGCGTTGCGCCACACTCGCACCGGCAACATCTCGGCGTGAGGAAATTCCCGTCGCAGCAGCTCGTGCGCGACTTTGAAGGAAGGTTCGTCGGCGCTCAGCACCTCCCTGATTGTGATCCGGGTCTTGCCAGCGCCGCCGACGTGCTCACCCAACAGTCATTGCCCCATCTGCGAGCGGCGGCAGCGGCAGTCGAAACAGAGAGCGGGAATTCTCGTACATGATCGCATGAAGATCCGCCGTGGATAGCTTGAGCTGCCGCACGAAATCGACGTATGACTTCATCGAGCATATCGGCCAATCGGAGCCGTAGAGGAATTTGCGGGGTTCGCCGGCGTAGAGAATCACCTCGCGGATCTGCTCCTCCATGTAATCCTCGAATGCCTCCGTGAACTCGCCCAGAATGAGCCCCGAGAAATCAGCGTAGACATTGGGATTCTTGTAAACGACCTCCATGCAGTCCACCAGCCATGGGTTGCCGAGATGGCAGATCACGAGCTGGACGTTGCGGTGGTCCACCGCGACTTCGTCGACCTCCAGCGGATGCGCGTACTTCACCTTCCCCGTCTGCGTGTACGTATCGCCCGAGTGGATCATCACCGGCACGTTGAACTCCTCGGCGAGGTCGTACACGACCCTGAGGCGATGATCGTGCGGATAGAACGGCTCGTAGCCGGGATAGAGCTTGAGCCCTTTCACGAGGCCGGCGCCCAGAAAATCCGCCAGCTCGCGCAGGTCGCGCTGGCGATAATGGCGGTAGCTGATGCCCGCGACGACGCCGATACTATCTATCTCCGCCGCCGCCCTGACGACGTCGGCCGTGCTCGGGCGGTGCGGGCTTACCTCGTAGCTGGTGAGGACGAGCGAGTAACAGACCCCCGCGTCCTGCATCGCGGCCTGAAGCTTGTCGAGGCTCTGATCCAGCGAGACGATCGTCTGCTCGTGGTAGTTGTTGAGGTGCACATGACAGTCGATGATCGGCGCCGCCGCCCCTCCAGCGGCAATAGCTGGAGCCCCGGTGGGTGATGTCGCGATGTCAGTGGCCCGGGTCACTCAGCAACCGTAAGTGTGCCCTCGTCGAAATTCGGACTCTTGTAGAAATCCGCCACTGGCAGCTCGCGCGAATTCGGCATCCCGTAGACCGCGAGCGTGGCGTCTTCGTCGTCGCGCGTGACAGCGCAGGCGTGAAGGCGGGGTGCGCTCAGCACCTGTTCAGGGGCCAGGCCATTCAGCATGACGGCATGCCGGTCGTCGAGGCGGCGAATGACGCCGATCGGCACCAGAACGCTCCCCACCCTCGTCGGCTTGGAGTCATGATCGGCATAGCGGACGAGCGATATCGCGACATAGCGGATTCTTTTCGACGACATCTCGACCATGAACCGGTCCACTGCGCCCACCAGGCTGCCGTCGCTGGCGAAAACCGGCCAGTCACGGATGTCCACACGACCGTCACCGAGGTGAAAGCGGTTGAGCTCGCGCGCCGCTACGAGGTAGGATGCCCGGTTCCGCTGCCCGGGGGCGGACTGCCGATGGTTCTCCTTTGGAGCCGGGGGAAAGGGGTTCGCCTCCCACCACGAAAGATGATCATTGATAGTCATGTCGCTCCTCCATTCGAGAATCGATGGCGCGGACGCCGGCCCGCCCCATCTCGATTTTCGAATGCCCGCGAATCCGTGGCCGAAGCGTCGGCTCCACCCTGAATATACGTGGGCGCCCACTGGTTTTCAACCCTATCGCGGACACGGCGGCGCTCATTTCTTCGAGCCCGCGCTCTCGGTGTCCGGCTGGAGGAGATTCTCGCCGCCCTCGAGCGGCTGTGCCTGCTTCGCCTGGGCCTTGATGACGCCGGCTTCGCTCACCAACCCCCCCTCCGCCTCGGTGGAAACCGCGTGCGCCTCTTCGGTTGCGACTCCGGTACGCACTTGTTTCTCCGCAACCGGAGACGCGGCCTCGCCCGACGCGGAATCGACCATCGTGACAGGGACGCCCTTCGGGAATAGAATCTCGCGGGCCTCGTCCGGCATCGAGATGCCATGTTCCTGGTAGGCTCGCTTGATCAGCCTGATGACTGACGACCGCACCTTCAGCCAGCTGTGCTCGCGGCCATTGAGCCAGAAATAAACCCGCAGGTTCACGGTCGCCTTTCCGAGACTGTCCGCCAGCACGGCCGGCTCGGGATCGTTCAGAATAGCCGGATGCTCGGCCAGCACTTGCCGCGCAATCTCCTGGGCCTCGTTGATAGAATCGTCGTAGCCGATGCCGATCTCGACGACTTCGCGACGGTTGGCGTTGGTGGTAAAGTTGCGAATCGTGCTCTTGTAGACGGTGGTGTTGGGAATCTGCACCAGGTTGCCATCGAGAGTCATCAGAACCGTCGTCCGCATGTTCAGCTGCTGGACGTAGCCGGTCACTCCGGCGATCTCGACCAGGTCCTCCGTCTCGAACGGCCGCTGGATGCTGAGGAAAATGCTGGCGAGAAAATTCTCGGAGATGTCCCGGAACGCGAGCCCGAGCGCGAGGCCGATCAGTCCGGTGCCGCCCACGACCGTCAACGCCAGCTGCGTCAGGCCCGAGACCCGCAACACGATGTAAACGCCGGCGAGGAAAACCAGCACGCCTACCGCCCTGGCGATGACGTTTCGTATCAGCTTCGCCTGAACCCGCGGGCGGAGAAACGCGCGCGCTCCTCGCGTGGTCAGCATTGAGATGCTGAACGAAATGGCGAGGATGATGAACCCGAACGCGGCGAACGGCATCGAGCGCACGACGTCCCGCCACAGCGTCTGCAATCCCTCTGACGCCGGCCGAAAATCCCATACCGACGGCCGCGGCACCTGCATGCGATTGGCAACGGCGACGACGTCCTGAGTGTTGCGGGCGAGGTCGCCCGCCCATTTCTTGAACTCCGCGGACTCCGCATCACCGGTGAGAAAGACGACTCCCTGCTCGACCCTGACCCCCGGGTTGGTGAACCAGCCGGTGGCCTCGAGAACGCTCTCGAGTCGCTTCTGGATTTCTGCGTCGCGCGCAACCGGATTGACATCGACCTTGGTGGCCGAGAGTGTCAGATCCTGATTTGCGGAGGCGGATTGCGTCCCACCGAACGCGCCGCTCGAGTCCTGCCCCGCCGCTCCCGACGCCGCTGACGCGAACGCGAGCACGAGCACCGCGGCGAGCGACATCGATCGCAACACGCGGCTCTGGACGGTGAGCGTCGTCGTCGAGCGCCGACAGGTGAGCGAGCGCACTATCCGATGGGCTCCGGAAGCGATCACCTATTCCTCAGTGCGCACGGACCACCAGGCCCCCTGATCCAAGCCGCTGCCGAAGCATCGCCTGGGAACGGGCCAGGATAGCCCGCTGCTCGCTCTGTCGCGTTCTGGGTGCAAACTGCACGAAGACACCGGGCGCAGATGGGACTGAATCAGGTGCCAGGAGGTCCGCCTTTGGTGCGTAGGCCAGCCCTATGATTTCGGGAAACGCGCTTGCCACCTCTCGGGCCGCGTCGGCCAGCCGGAGGCTGTCCTGCCTGAGCCTGTCCTGCACGATGGAATCCCGCGCCAACGAGCTCGTCGATGATGCGCGGAGGATTTGCCGCTGAACCTCGCCCTGAAAACGGCGGAGATCCTCGGCCGAAATATCGCTTTGCACCAGCTCCAGGCGCATGCCGTCCAGCCCATACCGGGTTACCGCGGTTTGCAGTGATTCCACCGCGGCCCCCTCGATCGGCCGGCCCGCGATGTAAATCTGGAGGACCTCATCTCCCTCGCCGTGACGATGTTCCCATTGCGGCACCGCTCGGCCCGGCGCCTCGACCTCGCGCTCCAGGAAGGTTGTGATCAGCCGCTGCTCTCTCACTCCCCGGGCGACGTCATAGAGGAAATAGGCGCCGGGAAGCGCGGCGACGATAGTCACGATGGCGACCAGGCGCCGCTCCTGCCGCCGCTCCTCGGGCGTCGCTTCCTCATGGTGGGGAAAGTGGAGGAACCGCACCACCAGGAAGGTCGAGAGCGCAATGAAGACCGCATTGATCCCATAGAGGTAGAATGCGCCGAAAAAGTACGGCAGGTTTCCGGTGGCGAGGCCGAAGCCGGCGGTGCAGAGCGGGGGCATCAACGCGGTCGCGATGGCTACTCCCGGGATCGCCATGCTCGGCTGCCTGCGGGAGCCGGCGACGATTCCGGCGACTCCGCCGAAAAACGCGACACCGACATCCAGCAGGGTCGGCCGTGTGCGCGCGAGGAGTTCCGTCGTCGGGCTCGCCAACGGTGAGACCAGGAAGTACAACCCGCTTACTGCCAGTACCAGAACCGTTGCCCACCCCAGCTCTCGAAGCGATCCCTGAATCAGCGCGCGATCCGTGACACCAACTCCGAGTCCAACTCCCAGAATCGGACCCATCAGCGGCGAGATGAGCATGGCTCCAATCACGACCGCCGCAGACCCTACGTCGAGGCCGATGCTGGCGAGCACCGCCGAGGCCCCGAGTAGCCATAGGTTCTCCGGGCTCAACGTTGCACCGGCGGAGATTCGTTGAACCGTGCCCTGCGCGTCGGTTTCCGCGCGCAATGCCAGTCGCCGCTTCAGGTGGATGATCGGGTTCATCGGATTTGCTCGGCTGCTGGCATCGCGGGTCGTTTTCGAAGAATTACGGTGCCCTCCAGACCTGGCCACTCTGGCGGAGTGAATTCCGCCTTGATCTGCCGTAGCCAGCGACGCCGTCTAACTTACTTTGCAGCAGCCATGTGCGCTTCGGATCCGGCCGCCGCCACAATGGGCTTGGGGCGAAAGCACCCAAGCCGACGCAGACTCCTGCAGATTGAATTCGGTTGGAAGGCCAGCAAACGGCGAGATGGGGAACATGCCCTTGATGACGCTGGGGCGTTAGCGGGAGTGATAAAAGCATGGCCGATCACGCAGATCCTGAAGTGACGACGATAAGAGACCGGTGGATCTTCGTGGTCGCATTCGCGCTCGTTTTCTATGGCAACGGCGCGGGCTTCGTCGAGAGCTTTGTGAACTACCCTAGCTGGCCCCTCATCGGAGCAGGTGAGTTCACCGCCTACCATCAGTTCATCTCACCCCGGGTTCTGATGTTCCTGGTTGCCCCAGCGCTGCTGGGCACCGCTTTCACGATCCTGATGTTGTGGGCGCGTCCGGCGGCGATCCCGGCTTGGGCTGTTTGGGCAGCGATCGCGACCCAGGTGGTCGTGTGGGTTTCTACCGCGACCATACAGGTACCGATCCAGATTCAACTCCGCGAGCACGGGCTATCGGTCACTTTGATCGAGCGCCTTATCGAGACCAACTTTTGGCTACGCAGGATCCCGTACGCGATCAGTGCAGGGCTGTTCCTTTGGATGGCGGCGCGAGCCGTCGGCGGAGACGGTCAGAGACGTACCGTCTAACTGCGGCTGACCCTCCCCTTCTCCGGCCATGTCTACTGAACTCCTCGTCCTCAGGCTCGTCCACATCCTCGGTGGAATATTTTGGCTTGGCAGCGGCCTGTTCACGACGTTCTTCCTCATTCCCGCGCTCGGCCGTGTCGGACCAGCTACCGCGGGGCCAGTGATGGGTGCGCTTCAGCAGCGCCGGCTCTTCACGGTCCTGCCGGTGGTCGCACTGTTGACCATCCTCTCCGGGATTCGCCTCTTCCAGATCATGTCGGCGGGGTTCTCGCCCGCGTACATCGCTTCGCGCACTGGACAGACGTTCTTGTGGAGCGGAATCGCTGCTGTCGCCGCATTTCTTCTGAGCCTGTTGGTGGCGCGGCCGGCCATGGTGCGGGTGGGTCAGCTCAGTGCCGCAATGGCAAGTCTGCCGGAGGAGCAACGCGCGGGACGACTCGCAGAGGTAGAGCGTCTGAGGCGACGTAGTGGACTCGCGAGCGTCGTTGCGATGGTATTCCTCATCGGCGCCGCCGCGGGCATGGCCGTAGCGCGCTACCTGGGCTGATTCGGCGCGTCCTCGTTTCTTCACCATCTTGCTCAGAAATCTTTTTCGCTCTTCTTCACCATCTTCTCGACAACCTCGATATCCTGCCGCTCCGAGGTAATCGCCAGACGGAGTCGTCCGAAAAAACTCATGTAAAGGTTTGCGATCCAGACGATCGAGAAGCCGGCGATGACGTAGCCGCGCCAATCGTCAAAGACCAGAGTGAAGCGGGTCATGAAGAGCATCCCGATCGTCACGTAGTGGCTGAAGCAGTACTCGCAGGTGAAGAGGTAAAAGAACTTGCGCGACAGAATGTTCCGGCTGGCGCGGCTCCGTGCGGTGAGCCACTCATTGAGCTCGCGGAAGATCTCCTCGTGGGTGACCGTCCAGGTCACGCACGCGACCGGAATCGCGAAGAGGAACAGCAGGAGCACCTGGTGACCGATCGACACAGGGAGAACTCTATTGCCAGCCGCGCCAAAAGCCAACCGAGTCTTTCCTGATGATCGAAGACTCCGTTAACGAACCCCGGTCAACTGGTGTCGCCACATGTCCATAGAAATCGGACATGTGGAGGCGATCTTCCGGTACCCCGTCAAGTCCATGCGCGGCGAACGACTCGAAGTCGCCGATCTGGGCTGGCACGGTCTCGATGGTGACAGGCGCCTGGCACTCCGGCGGATCGATGACCACAGCGGATTCCCGTGGCTATCGGCAACCAAACTTCCCGATCTGCTCCTGTTTTCTCCGCGCCGGCGTGACGATGCTCAGGAAAAACGTCCCACGTATGTTCGCACCCCGGATGGCGAAGAGATGCCTGTCTTCGGGAGCACCCTGGCAAAGGAGATCGAACGTCGGCACGGCGCTCCCGTAGAGATGATGCAGATGAGACACGGCATCTTCGATGATGCGAGCATATCCGTGATCGCCTCCGATACGGTGCGCGAGATCGGACGCCTCGCAGGGCGGAACGCAGACGTGCGACGGTTTCGCCCGAATGTCGTGGTTCGCTTGTCACGACCGGTTCCCTTCCAGGAAGACGAGTGGGTGGGTGGCGTGCTTTCATTCGGCGAGGGTGAGGACGCACCCGCTGTCACGGTCACGATGCGCGACGTTCGCTGCGCGATGGTGAACCTCGATCCCGACACAGCAAGTTCTGCGTCAGAAGTCCTGAAGGCAGTCGTTCATGCGCACCAGAACACCGCGGGAGTCTACGGCACTGTCACTCGCATCGGTCGACTTGCGGTCGGACAGATCATAACTCTCCATGCCTCGGCGTCCTAGCGCCATAACCTGGTCCATCCGCGCCGCCGAGCCGAGCGAGGCGCCGCAGTTGGCAGCCTTCGCCTCGATACTGTTCCGGCAGGCGTACGAGATTACGCATCCTGAGCCGACGATCAGCGACTATCTCGCGAGCTCATTCGCGGTCTCGCGTTTTGCACGAACGCTCGCGGATCCGGCCAGCACGATTCTCCTCGTTGTCTCGACCAACGGGTCGTGGATCGGTTACGCGGAGCTACATCGGGGGCCGCCGACAGCGCCAACCACAGTGCTCACGCGCACGCTGCCGGGTACCACGCCGATCGAGATCGTGCGCTTCTATGTCGAGCAGGCGTGGCATGGGCAGGGCGTCGCGCAGGCACTCATGCGCGCGTGCGAGGAGCGGGCGCGCATGAGAGCGGGTGACGCTCTATGGCTCCAGGCGTGGGGGCAAGCGCCCAAAGCGCTCCGCTTCTACGAAAAGGCTGGTTTTGAGGTCTACGGCACGGCGGTCTTCGCCTTCGGCGATCGCGCTGATGGAGACTTGATATTGGCACGACGACTGACAACAGCCGCGAACGCGGACGGTGCCGAAGGCTAGCCTACTGCGCAGCGGTCCGAGGCGAGCTGCCCGTTGTTAGTGGTTGGCCGGCATAACGTGCGGTCCTGCTGCAACGACACGGCGTAGAAGCTACGGATTACTGAATGGCGCGAAGCCGCCGCGTCGCGATGCACCTCCGCCCGAGGGAGCCACGGCTTCGAACGTCGCCGTCAGCAGACCAAACAGGAATCCATCACCTTTGGCGTCAGGATTCCTGAAGACCAGATGCACGTCGTGCAGTCCCGCCGCCGGCCGGAGTATCGTGCGCAGTCGCGTCGGCGGTGCGACCGAATCGGTGGTCGGGCGAATCAGCTCGCTCTCACCCAACAACGGACCGGTCGCCGAATCGAGATGTACCTCGACTTTCCCGCCTTTCGCGCTGAACCGCGCCGGCGCCACCGCCGTAAAGACCACCGCGCCCACACCTGTCAGATCGATCTGCTTCAACGCGACCGACGCACCCGACCGACTCACGACAGTGATCTCGACCGGCAGCTCCGGCACGCTCTGCTTCGACAGTCCCTCCGAGAGCTCCCCGCCCGCGACCACCACGCTTGGGCTTCGGAGAACGACCGTCTTGTCCTTCGTGATCGCAGGAATCCCGTTCGCACCGCGATCCGTGTACGCCGCGCGAAGCATCACTACGCCTTTGGGCGCGTCGGCCGATCCAGCCGGAGCGATATAAGCGCCACGATCCGGGAGTGATGGCGGGCCAGCTCTCCGGACGCCGAGGCTCAGGATGTAGGCGACCATCGCGGACGCCTGCGATTCGGTGATCTGCGGATGCGCGGGCATGTTCATCTTGCCCCACACGCCGGACCCGCCTTCGCGAATCTTTCGCACGAGACGCGCGGTCGCGGTACTGTCGCTGCGATACCTGCGCGCGACATCCGTGTAGGCCGGCCCAATCGATTTCCTGGTGGTCTGGTGACACGAGAGACATGTGCTCCCTTCGATCAGCCTCCTGCCTGTCGCGTGCTGTCCGTCACTCGAGACAGGCGCGGTCGCTGGTCCGCTCGGCGCGGACGCGACACCATCCTTCAGGTACTGCGCGGTTACGCTCACCCGGCTCGCCGGGATTCCGTTTCGCAGCGAGCCATCTTCACGGTCCGTCACGCGCACAGCATAGCGCACCGGCCTGCCGGGGAAAAAGAACGACCGGTTGCTCCCGACGAGATCGATGTCGACGATCGGCGGCTCGTTGCCGGCCGCGATCCTGACGGCCGAGGTGGAGTATGAGCCGTGTGGGTCGATGACCGTGAGCGACGCCGTGTACTCGCCCGGCCGGGTGAATGTGAACGACGGGTTGGGCTCGATCAGCCTCGTCAACACCGTATCGCCTCGCCGTGTGATGGTCCACACGTAGCGCAGCGAATCCTCGTCGAGGTCGATGGTGCCCGCCGAGGAAAGCCGCACCTGCATCGGAAGCGCGGCGGCCGGCGTGTCGACCGCCGCCATCACGATCGGCCGCCGATTGCCGGCGTTGTACTCGATGCGTATGAGGCGAGCGTCGTCGTTGCCCTGGAACCAGGCAGTGCCGTACTCGAGAAGGTAGAGATCACCGTTGGGCCCGAACTGCATGTCGATCGGGTTGGCCAGTTTCTGGCTCGGCATGAAGCGCTCCATGGAAACGAGGTCGCCCTTCGCGTCCATGGTTACGGCGATGATCCAGCCGCGCATCCATTCGTAGATGAAGAGCTTTCCGTCGTACCACTGGGGAAAGGGTCTGGCCGCGCCGCGGAATTGGTCGCGGCGAAAAACGGGACCTGCCATGGCGGTTCGGCCTCCGGTGCCGACGACCGGAAATTCCGGAGACGGCGCGTACGGGTACCAGATCAGGGCGCCCTGCGCCGGCGGCAGCTCGGTGAGGCCGGTGTTGTTCGGAGAGCCGTTGATCGGGTGCGCCGGGTCGAACTGCGTTCCCGCCGTAACCGTCACCGAGTCGACGAACGTCGTCTTGAAGTACGCCTTGTTGTCACCGACGAAATGCGGCCAGCCGAAGTTGCCGGCCCGGCGGGCCTGATTGACCTCGTCGTAGCCCCTGGGTCCGCGCCCGGCAGAGTCTACCCCTGCGTCGGGACCAACCTCGCCCCAATACACGAAACCGGTTCGCGAGTCCACCGACATGCGATACGGGTTGCGGTGGCCCATCGTGTAGATCTCCGGCCGCGTCTTCGGTGTTCCCGGCGGAAAGAGATTTCCCTCGGGGATAGTGTAGGTGCCGTCCGGCTCGGGATGGATGCGGATGATCTTGCCGCGCAGGTCATTCGTATTCGCCGACGATTTTTGCGCGTCCCATGGTGAACGCCCTGGCCGTTCGTCGATGGGCGCGTAGCCGATGGCGAACGGGTTCGAGTTGTCGCCGGTCGAGAGATAGAGGTTGCCCTTCCCGTCGAAGGCGATCGAGCCTCCGGTGTGACAGCATTTGTCACGCTGGACTCCAACCTCGAGGAGAACCTTCTTCGACCCGAGGTCGAGCGAGTCTCCCTTCATCTGGTAGCGAGCGAGCACGTTCTTCGGCTCGGCTCCGGCGGGAGAGTAGTACATGTAGATCCAGCCGTTCCTCGCGAAGTCTGGGTCGGCGGCGAGTCCAAGGAGGCCGTCCTCCGCCTGACTGCTGTCCGCGTATTTCGTGCTGACCGGGATCGTCGCGATCCGTCTCACGCTTTTGGTCGCTGGCGTGTAGAGGTTGAGGTAACCGCGCCGCTCGATGAACAGCACGCGCTCGTCCGCCAGGACGGCGAGCTCTACCGGTTCCTCGAACTTCTCGCCGAGCACGACCTTCGTGAACCGGTTTTCTTCCGGCCGCGCGCGGCCGAAGTCGATCTTCCCCATCCCCATCGCGTATCGCAATCCGCCGAGCAGGTGCCGCAGGAAGAGCGGCTCGGCGAAGGTCTCCTCGGTGTGGCCCATGTTCGTGTAGAACGCGCGTCCGCCATCGAAGTCGTGATACCAGCTCAGTGGATGGTTGTCGCCGGTCGTCCCGCCTTCGTAGCTCTTCTCGTCGATGTCCACGAGCACCTTGATGGTCGGGGCGATCGACTTGCAGTTGTAGAACTCGTCCTCGCGCTCCCAGCGGTCGGGCAGTCCCTCGGTGGAAGGGTGGCTCTTGTCGAGCACGCGGAACGTGCCCTTCCGAACGTTGGGGTTGTTCGGATGGCTTACGAACCAGGCGCCGGCAAGCCTGCCGTACCACGGCCAGTCGTACTCGGTGTCCGTGGCGGAATGAATTCCGACGTACCCACCGCCGGCCTGGATGTAGCGCTCGAAATCGTCCTGTTGCGCGGCGTCCAGTACGTCGCCGGTCGTATTCAGGAATATGATTGCGCGGTATCGCCCGAGGTTCTTCGTGGTGAACGCGCCGGGGTCCTCCGTCGCGTCGACCGCGAACCCGTTCTCCTGTCCCAGCTTCCGGACCGCGGCGAGCCCGGCTCCGATGGAGCTGTGGCGGAATCCGGCCGTCCTCGAGAAGACGAGTACGCGAGACTCCTGGCTTCGCGCGGCGACCGGAACGCAGAGCGAGGTGAGCAGAAGCGCAAGCGGAAGGAGTCGTTGCATTGACGGTCCAGGCGATGGTGACCAGCGGACGCCGGCACGCCAATCTGCAACGCCGCCGCCACGGTGGACAGAGGCGGCGGTGGCTGTTTTTCCTTTTCCGACTCCCGGCCTATGGGTGACCGGGCATCACAGTCCGCCTTGATGGCACGCCACACATGCGATCTTGCTCCTGAACATTATTGGCGAGTTGTCCTTCCTGAACTCCGCGACGTTTTGCTCGGCGTCGCGTATGCGGTCCTGCAGCACTGAACTGTGCGGCCAGTGGGCATATCCATCGGCGGCCTCCGCGAGCCGATACACCTTTTGCGCCGTGCGCCAGTCGCCGCTCTTGGTCACCATGTCGCCCATGTTGAGAAAGAATCCCTGAACGTTGTGCGGGGCGATCCAGGTGTTGGTGCAGGCACGCTTCCGCAGCGGGTCCGTCTCGGCGCGGAGTGCGGCGATGGCGATCCCGGGGTTGGTTCGGTCGACTTTCGTGCGGCCGCAGGATTCAACCGTTTTCCACTGCATCTCCAGACCTTCCTGGAAGTAGGGCGACGATTCCGGTCTGGAGCTGAGCGCGTACCCGATGGTAAACCAGTTGAATTCCGGCCACGCCTTAATCGCCGATCTTCCGCTCTTGAGTCCTTCCTCCCACAATGCCGGGTCCCGATGGATATCGGCTTCGACCATGCGGAACACGGCGCCGAATCCGTGGATCCGGGCATCGTATGCCGTCTCGAAGAGGCTGGACTGATCGAAATAGCGGCGGGCGAGGATGATGTCGTCGGTGATGGCGGGCGGCACGCGGGCGACGCGCGCGCGTTCGGCGATTCGCCAGGCATGGAGGAAGGCAACGTGCGCCGCCG
>JBGTEZ010000015.1:0-2202 GCA_041747535.1 Gemmatimonadaceae bacterium | reverse complement strand
GCGCCCTTGGGCTGCGACACGACGAAGTCGCCGCCGACCTGAAAGCGTGACGGACCGGAGCGGGAATCGAACACCTGCGCGTCGAGCGCTGTCACTGAGACAGCGCCGAAGAGTACCGACAAGACAAGGCAACGCATATTTTCCCCCGTTGGTGTGACTCCAAGGTTGGCATGGACGGTGCCCCGCCCTCCGCCAACCTTATATCATTTTACGCCAAGAGCTTAGGGTGAGTTTCACCGTGCTCCTACTCTGACGAACTGCCCCCTTTACGTGACACTCGTCTCCTTATGGTGACACCTCCAGCCGCACTTCAGGTCAGGGCGCTCAACAAATCGTACGGCGACGTCGTCGCGGTCGCGGGTCTCGATCTCGAGGTTCGCACCGGTGAATGTTTTGGCCTGCTCGGCCCCAACGGCGCCGGCAAGACGACCACAATCGAGATCTGCGAGGGGCTCCTCTCTTCCGACTCCGGAACAGTGACGGTCCTCGGCAAGACCTGGGAGTCGGACGCCGATGATCTTCGCGAATTGTTGGGTATCCAGCTCCAGGATACCCAGCTCGCCGAGAAGCTCAGCGTGGACGAGACGCTCACACTGTTTCAGAGCTTCTATCGCGAAGCGAGAGATGTCGGAGACGTTGTCGACATGGTCGAGCTCGGGGAAAAGCGCTTCGCGCGAGTCGGGACGCTTTCCGGCGGCCAGAAGCAGCGGCTCGCTGTCGCCTGCGCGATGGTCGGAGATCCTGATCTGCTGTTCCTCGACGAGCCGACCACCGGTCTCGATCCGCAGTCGCGCCGCCAGCTCTGGGACCTCATCTCGGAGTTCCAGGCCGAAGGAAAGACGATCGTCCTCACCACCCACTACTTGGAGGAAGCCGAACGACTCTGCGATCGCGTCGCAATCGTCGATCACGGACAGATCATTGCGCTCGGCTCGCCGGGCGAGCTTATCGACCAGGTGGACATGACGCACCTGCCGCCGCCGGAGCCGCGCAAGACGCACGCGACGCTCGAGGATGTGTTCGTATCACTGACCGGCCGGACTCTGCGCGATGAGTGACGCCGCCGTGCTGTTCCGCGAGCCCCGCAAGCCCGGGGAGAAGCACGAGGCGCGACTCCCGCGCGCGGGGCGCGGGTTCAAGGGCCGTCCCCTGGTGCAGCTCACGCTGGTGCGGTTCCGTGAGTTCGTCCGCGAGCCCGAAGCCGTCTTCTGGACGTTCGTGTTTCCGATTCTGCTCGCGGCTGGATTAGGGATCGCTTTCCGACAGAAGGGGCTCGACCAGCTGCAGGTCGGCGTCGTGAGTCGGCCGGGAGCGGACACTGCCGTAGTCACTGCGATGAGGCGCGACTCCACGCTCGTGCTCAGGGAATACGACGACAGCGCCGGTGCGCTCGCGCTCAGAACCGGCAAGGTGCCGCTGCTCGTGATTCCGGGCGCCACCCGCGACAGCGTTCAGTACGTCTTCGACCAGGGCCGGAGTGACGCCGCGAGTGCGCGACTGGTCGTGGACCGTGCGATTCAATCGGGGTCCGGCCGTGTCGATCCGGTGCGGACGAGCGATACCTATGTCACCGAGAACGGCTCGCGCTACATCGACTTCCTCGTCCCCGGACTGCTGGGGATGAACCTGATGGGATCGAGCATCTGGTCGCTCGCGTTCGCGATCGTGACAGCGCGCAACAAGAAGCTCCTGAAGAGACTCATGGCGACACCGATGTCGCGCTACCAGTATCTGCTCTCGTTCCTTTTTTCACGCCTCTTTTTTCTCATCATCGAGGTGGTGACACTGGTGGGTTTCGGCTACTTCGCGTTCGACGTACCGCTGCGTGGCTCGATCGCCGGCCTGATGCTGATTGCGCTGATGGGCGCAGTGTCGTTCGGAGGACTGGGCCTGCTCTGCGCATCCCGGGCGAGGACCGTCGAGGCAGTATCAGGAATCGCCAACTTCGTGATGCTGCCGATGTGGGTTTTCTCCGGTGTTTTCTTTTCGTCGTCGAACTTTCCGGCGGTCGTGCAGCCGTTCATTCGACTGCTGCCGTTGACGGCGGTCAATGATGCGCTCCGCGCCAACATGCTGGAAGGCGCGACGCTCGCCGCCGTATCGCCGCAGCTGCTGATCATCCTCGTGTGGGGAGTCGTCAGCTTCTTCGCGGCGCTCAAGCTGTTCCGCTGGCGCTGATCGAATGACCTCTTCGCCGCCGGC
>JBGTEZ010000014.1:0-12947 GCA_041747535.1 Gemmatimonadaceae bacterium | reverse complement strand
CTCCAATTCCTTCATCCGCTTTATCGCGATGCGGATTGGAATGAACGTCGCCGCGAGGCAAACGAGCGCCGCCCCACCGAATCCGATCCAGAGCCCCATCACCGGCGGCGTCTCCTTGAGGTACTGCATCCCCACGTACTGGTAAACCGGCCGCGCCTCGAGCACGATGACGATCGCAATCAGCGCGATCGAAGCCATCATCAGCACCAGCCCGCCGAACGAAGTCGGAATCTGTGCGGCGTTCTCGGTGTTGAACTTCGGGAACAGCGCGCCGAAGCCGAGCGCCAGTCCGGCGATCGCGAACGTCATGAGGGTGATCGTGAACACCGACACCGCCATCATGAACTTGCTCACCTCGAGGAGAATGCCAGTCGCAAAAATCAGGATGAGCGCGAGCATCAGCAGTGGCAGTGTGCCGACCCAGAACTTCGACCAGAGCAGCTGGCGCATCTCGAGCGGGCTCGACCGGAGGAGCCAGAGAGTCCGGCCTTCGAGGCTGATTCCCGGGAAAATGAATCGCGCCGCGATCGACGCCAGCACGAATCCGGCGAGTATCAGGTTCACGAACGGAATGACGTTCTGAAGAAAGAAGGTGATGCCTTCCCCGCGCAGCGGCAGAAACTTGATGTTGAACACATAGACGACCACGAGCACCGCGAGCAGGATGAGCTGCGACCACTGGGTGGTGTCGCGAAAGAAAACCCGCATCTCCTTGAGAATCAGCTCGCGCCGCATCACGCCCCACGGCGTCAGCGCCCGCGCGACCCAGCGCCCGACTGGTCCCTGGCGTACCCAGCGCTCGCCACTTTCCTGCGCCTTGCTGAACCCGCGCATGTAGAGCCAGCGGTGCAGCAGCGCACCAAACACTATCGCGACCGCCGCGGTCGACCAGATCAGATAGAAGGGAAGGATCTCGGGGTCGTTCCTGAGCCAGCTCATTATTCCCTGCGCCGCCCACTCGCTCGGCGTCCATGACGACGTCGGGGTGCGGAGCAGCGAGATGAACTCGATCAGCGAGCGGAAGCCTTCAGGACGCGCCAGCCGCTCCGGACGCACCAGGCGGAACAGCAGCACCACGCCGGCGGCAGCGAGCACAGCGATCACGCTCAGGATGTCGCGGGTCCGGCGCGCCGGGAAAATGTTGACGAGCAGGAGCGTCACCGCGCTGCCGATCGCCGCCGGAATGAAGAGGAGCGGCAACATCGCCGCGACGGCGACGAGCGGGTAGAGAAATCCGCCCTCGTAGCTGATGCCATACGCCGTCAACACCGGCGTTGCAATGAGAACGACCATCCAGCTCGAGTGGAGCGTCGTCTCCAGCAGCTTCGCGCCATACAGTCGAAGCCAGTCGACCGGAGCCGCAACGAGCAGATCGAGATCCTTCGCCAGGAAAAAGCTCGACAGCGCCGTGACGACGTTGGACAGGATCAGGATTCCCAGAAGACTCAGCAGCGTGATCGCGAGCAGCTTTCCTGCGAGCAGCGCGCCAATCTCGGGGATTCCCTTGAAATAGCGCAGCAGTCTGTAAAGAAGCCCGAACACCATCACCCAGAAAACACCGCCGATCGTCGCAAACAGCACCAGCCGTCCGACGCGATTCTCAGTCTTGCCGAGCGGACGGGCGCGCGCGGAAAGAATTTTTGGCGAGAGGAGATGCTTGAGCGAAGCAGTGCCGGGCAGGCTGACGACGGGCTGCGGCCCCGACAGCGAGATCGCGAGATCG
This sequence comes from Gemmatimonadaceae bacterium, assembly GCA_041747535.1. Classification (GTDB taxonomy): domain Bacteria; phylum Gemmatimonadota; class Gemmatimonadetes; order Gemmatimonadales; family Gemmatimonadaceae; genus UBA4720. Next base: position 11,224 of record JBGTEZ010000014.1, on the reverse strand, counting down.
CTAGGCATCGAGCACTTCCATCGCGTCGCGCGCGGCGGTCTCGCCGGTGAGCTTGAGGAAGATTTCCTCCAGGCCCGCGCCGGCCGCCTCGGAGCGCAGCTCGCTCAGCCTTCCCACCGCGCGGATCTTCCCGTGCTGGATGATCGCGATCCGGTCGCAGAGAGTCTCCGCGACTTCGAGGGTGTGGGTCGACATCATGATCGTGTGTCCGCGGCGGACATACGCGCGAAAGAGATCCTTGAGAATTCGGGCGGCCTTTGGATCAAGCCCGACCATCGGCTCGTCGACGACGATCACATCAGGCCGATGAATGAAGGCGCTCGAGATGATCAGCTTCTGGCGCATGCCGTGACTGTAGCTCTCGACCAGCTCGTCCGCCCACTCCTCGAGATCGAAAAGCGCCATCAGCTCGCGGCCGCGGTGCTCGACCTTGTCGCCGTCCTGTCCGTAGAGACCGGCAACGAAGCGGAGGAACTCAGCGCCCGTCAGCTTCTCATAAATGAACGGGCGGTCGGGTATGAACCCGAGCTTCGACTTTGCCGCAATCGGGTCGGCGTTCAGATCGATTCCGGCGAGGTGAATCGTTCCCGCTGTCGGCTGGAGAATTCCCGCGATCATCCTGAGCGTCGTCGTCTTTCCGGCGCCGTTGGGACCGAGAAAGCCGAATAGCTCTCCGTCGGGAACGCTCAGATCGATCGAGTCGACCGCCGTGAATGAACCGTATTTCTTGGTGAGTCCTCTTAGCTCTATCATCTCTTTTGGGAATTTCTGTAAGCGATCTCGAAAGCGGTGCGTGTGATCGACAAGCCGTTGCGCAGTCTCGCCGCGACTACGCGTCCTTCCGCGTCCACCCAGGCGACGAAACCACCAGGTGCGCCTTCAATGCGCCAGGCGCGGACGGTATCGCGATGAGCGATTGCCCATTCCCCTTGCGGATCGAGGGCGGCGCTGTCGACGACCGTGAACAGCGACTCGGCGTGAATCTTCAGCTCGGGCCTCAGAATCGTTCTCGTCGTGGGATCAAAGACCGATATCGTCTGGGCGCGTCCGACCTCGTGCGATCCGCCGAGCATGAACGCAACTGGAGCGAGCGCGGGCGTGAATACCGGCGGAATCAGTGGCAGCGTCACTGGCGGCGTGCCGCTCATTGCGCCGGCAAGTGCGACCACCAATGTCGTGTCGTCGTGAACGGCCAGCCTGATGGTGAACGGATTCGTGGCGCGTGTGATATCGATCGCGCTCCGCTGCAGCCGGAACCCGCGGCTCAAGGTCGTCTGCCAGCGAGCCGAGGTTCGCTCCGTCACCCCTGACGGGGCCGGCACATCGCCGACGAAATATTCCTCGCTGACCAGATTCCCGATCGTGGTGTCGATCGCCAACGACGCCGCGCCGATCTGCAGTCCGTCGCGCTCGACGATGTAATAGAACGTGGCCGGCTGTATTCTGAGCGCGACTTCGGCGAGCTGCTCGCTTTCGCTCCGGTTGGCGTTGCGGCGCATCAGCAACAGGAGCCCGACGACCCATAGGACGACAACGGTGACCGCGATCGCGGCCCGGCGCGATTTTGCGGCTGAAGGTCTGTTGATTCGAGACTGCGGCGGGGAGGGCGGGGAGGAGGGGTGGCTCACCCCTATTAGACGATTGTGAGGCTCGTCTCGCTATTAATCCATCCGAGATATCGCTCGAGCCCCCCGGTGACGGGGACGACGAGCAGCTCCGGAACCTTGTACGGGTGGAGCTCCTTGAATGCCCGCTCCAGCCCGTGGACTGCGCCTGACCGGGTCTTGAGCATCACCATCACTTCCTGCTCGTCGGCGAGCTTGTCCTCCCAGCGATAGAGCGACCGGGCGCCGGGCATGACGGTGCCGCAGGCGACAAGTCGGCGGTCCAGGAGGGTCTTGATGAGCTTAACCGCGTCCTCCGTGTTGGCGAGCGTGGTGAGAATGACGACGGCGTCGGTGTGAGGCACTGAGTTATCGGAATGGAGGTGAATGACCGAGGGTAATCTATTCGTGCGGGTTGGCAATGGTGCGGACAGCCAACTGCGGACTTTGCGGCCTCAGGATTAACGGCCATTGCGGATTGCTGATTAAGTGAGGATCGCGGAGCGAAGCGTTCCGCAATTGCTTCCGCTCATCCTCTGTCCTCACATAATCGCCGATCCTCGATGGCGGTTAGTCCTGAGGCCGCAAAGTCCGCAATCCGCAGTCGCGATCGCCACCCTAATTAGCCGCAGTTCAAAGCCTTGAGTCTCGCGATACAACCCGCGATTTTACAAGGCTATGCCCGAAGAATTCCTGATCGTCCGTGGCGCTCGCGAGCACAACCTCCGGAACATCGATGTAACGATCCCGCGAGACCGCCTGACCGTCATCACCGGGCTCTCCGGATCCGGCAAATCTTCCCTCGCCTTCGACACGATCTACGCCGAAGGACAGCGGCGCTACGTGGAATCCCTTTCGGCTTACGCCAGGCAGTTCCTCGGCCTCATGGAGAAGCCGGACGTCGATTCGATCGAGGGTCTTTCCCCCGCGATCTCGATCGAGCAGAAGACCGCCGGCCACAACCCGCGCTCGACCGTCGGAACAGTTACCGAGATCTACGACTACCTGCGCCTCCTCTACGCCCGCGCCGGAACGCCGCACTGTCCCAGCTGCGGCCGGCCGGTCGAGCGGCAGAGCGCGGGACAGATCGCCGACTCCATCCTCTCGTGGGACGAAGGCACCAGGCTCGAGATCCTCGCGCCGCTCGTGCGCGGGCGAAAAGGCGAGTTCCGCGAGCTGTTCGAGGCCGCGCGCAAGCAGGGCTTCGTGCGTGCGATCGTCGACGGCGACCTCATCGAAGTCGCCGATCCGCCGAAGCTCAACCGGCGCATGAATCACAACATCTCGGTCATCGTCGACCGCCTCGTAGTGAGGGCGGAGGATCGCGGACGCCTCAACGACTCGGTGGAAACCGCGCTCAAGCTGGCGGAGGGAACGGTGGAGATCCACCGCCAGGATGATCGCAGCGTTCACATCTTCTCCGAGCGCTACGGCTGTCCCGTTTGCGGCATCTCGCTCCCCGAGCTCGAGCCCCGTCACTTCTCGTTCAACTCTCCATTCGGCGCCTGCGCCGTCTGCGCCGGACTCGGCAGCCGCCGCCAGGTGAGCGAGCAGCTCATACTCGGCGACGCGAGCATCAGCATTCTCGAGGGCGTAGTCCTGCCCTGGGGTGAGCCCGATGGCTATCTCAAGAAAATCATCCTGCCCGGCCTCGCGAAGCAGCTCGCTTTCAACCTGAATTCACCGTGGGGTACGCTGAGCGAGGACGTGCGCGACAGCCTTCTCTACGGCACGACCGGCAAGAGCGGCAAGCGCGTCGACACGACGGGGGCGAGCTGGGAAGGGATCGTCTCCAACATCCAGCGCCGCTACGACGATACTGAATCGGACACCGCGAGGATCGAGCTGGATCAGTACATGATCGCGACCGCATGCAGCGCCTGCGGTGGCCGGCGGCTCAAGCCCGAGTCGCTGGCGGTCACGCTCGCGGAGATGAACATCGGTGACCTCGTGAAGCTGTCGATCACCGATGCGCTGGCGTTCTTCGAGTCGGTTCCCGTGCGTAGTGACGGCAAGCCGGGCCTCGATCCCGGCATCGCGGGGCCGATCCTCAAGGAAGTGCGGGAGCGTCTTCGATTCCTCAACGACGTCGGACTCGAGTACCTCACGCTCGGCCGGTCGGCGGAATCACTCTCGGGCGGCGAAGCACAGCGCATTCGGCTCGCCACGCAGATCGGATCGCGCCTCGTCGGTGTGCTCTACATCCTCGACGAGCCGTCGATCGGACTGCACCAGCGCGACAACGCGCGGCTGCTCGCGACGCTCCGCCAGCTTCGGGATCTCGGCAACACCGTCATCGTCGTCGAGCACGACGAGGAGACGATGACGGCGGCCGACCACGTCATCGATCTCGGACCGGGTGCGGGGAAGCACGGTGGCCTCGTCATCGCCGAAGGCACGGTAGACGAGGTTCGGAACAACAAGGACTCCATTACGGGGCGTTATCTCCGCGGCGAGCTGGAGATTCCGGTTCCCGACGGGCGCCGTCCGCGCGCGCCCGGCCGAGCCATCCGCATCGAAGGCGCGCGGGAGCACAACCTGCGCAATCTCGACGTCGAGATTCCACTCGGAATGTTCGTCGCGGTGACCGGCGTTTCCGGAAGCGGGAAGTCCACGCTCATCGAGGACATCCTCCACAACGCGATGGCGCGCCACTTCTATCGGGCCCGCGTCATCCCCGGGGCGCACGATCGGATCACGGGGTTCCACCACCTCGACAAGGTCATCGACATCGACCAGAGCCCGATCGGGCGGACGCCCCGCTCGAATCCCGCGACATACACGGGGCTCTTTACTCCCATCCGCGAGCTGTTCGCCGAGCTTCCTGAAGCGAAGATTCGCGGGTACGGTCCGGGCCGATTCTCCTTCAACGTGAAGGGAGGTCGCTGCGAGGCGTGCGAGGGCGACGGCCTCGTCAAGATCGAGATGCATTTTCTGCCCGACGTCTACGTTCCCTGCGACGTTTGCAAAGGCAAGCGCTACAACCGTGAGACGCTCGAGGTTCGCTTCCGCGGGCTCAGCATCGCCGACGTGCTCGATCAGAACGTGGAGGACGCCCTCCATTTCTTCGAGAACCAGCCGCGCGTCCGCCAGAAGCTGCAGACACTCTTCGACGTCGGACTCGGCTATGTCCACCTCGGCCAGAGCGCGACGACACTTTCGGGCGGCGAGGCACAGCGGGTGAAGCTCGCTGCGGAATTGTCCAAGCGCGACACCGGCCGCACCTTCTACATCCTTGACGAGCCCACGACCGGACTGCATTTCGAGGATGTGCGGCTGCTGATGAGTGTGCTCCACCGGCTCGTCGATCGCGGCAATACGGTGCTCGTCATCGAGCACAATCTGGACGTGATCAAGACTGCTGACTGGATCATCGATCTTGGACCTGAAGGTGGCCTGCGCGGCGGAGACGTCGTCGCGGCGGGAACACCGGAGGACGTGGCGGAGGTAAAAGCGTCCTATACGGGGCAGTATCTCCGCACGATGCTCGGAAGGAAGAAGCGAAAGCTGAAGGCAGGATAGTTCCCAGTGTCCAAAGTCCCACGTCCCGGATAGTCTCACCGTCGTGGGGCGGGAGTTCCGGCGATGCGTCAACAAGTGTGGATTCTCCTTACCGCAATGGCGGCGGGCGTCGATAGCGCCCGGCTTCTCCCCGCGCAGCCCGCCGAAGCCGATGTGCGCGTGCGGCTGGAATCCATCGACGGATCCCGGATATCGGGCGCACTCGTGGCGCTCATGGACTCCGCGGACCGCGCGGTTCGGGAGGGCGTAAGCGGGGAGGACGGAGCTCGGTCGCTTCGCGCGCCGGTGGGATCGTACCGCGTCCGCGTTCGGCGAATCGGTTTCCATCCCTTTGTGTCGGACCCGGTGCCGGTCGTTCCCGGCGGCGAGATCCGTTTACGGGTGGAGAGTCCGCGGGTACTTCTCGAGACAATCGTGGTGACGTCGAGATCCAGCTGCGGGCCGATCGATCCCAGGGAGCAGATTCTCTCGACTGTATGGGATGAGATCGCGAAGGCGCTCCGGGCGAGCCAGCTGAGCCCGCGCGACTTCTCCGACGTCGCCAACGCGTATGTCTATCGGAAGAGCCTGGATTCCCACGGAATCGTCGTTTCGAGCGATACGAGCTTCCGTCCGGTTGGCACGACGAAGCCGTTTCGCGTTCGTGATCCGCGGGCGCTGGCGGCAGACGGCTACGCGGTCGGAAACGAGCGCGAAGGGTGGACATACTACGCGCCGGACGAACAGGTGCTGCTGTCGGACCAGTTTGCATCTACGCATTGCTTTCAGGTGGTGCGGGACGTTGCGCGCCCGGGCCAGGTGGGGATCGCGTTCAAGCCCGTGCCCGGACGCTCGATCCCCGACATTGCCGGCGTTCTGTGGGTGGAACAGAGCACGGCGGAGCTTCGGGAGCTAATCTTCCGCTACGTGAATGCGGGACCGCTGGAGAGATTCAAGGCGGGCGGGTTCGCGCGGTTTCGGCGTGTCGCGTCGGGCAGCTGGATAGTGGACGACTGGGCGTTGAGGGGGCCGATTTTGCGGAAGGGCACCGACTTTTTCACCGACCTCAAGGTCGTGGGCTACGTGGAGGATGGTGGCGGGATGACGAGGCGAAAAACTCAGTAATGGTTTCACTACTCGATATCATCGGCCCCGTCATGGTTGGCCCCTCATCGTCGCACACCGCCGGGGCGTGCCGGCTCGGTCTCCTCGCGCGTTGTCTGGTTGGCGGCACTCCGCAAACGGGACTTCTGCAGCTGCACGGCTCTTTCGCGCGAACCGGTGAAGGCCATGGCACCGACAAGGCACTGGTCGGAGGACTGCTCGGGTTCCGGCCCGACGATGAGCGGCTGCGGGAAGCGCTTCAGATCGCAGAGCGGGAAGGCCTGAGCTACCGCTTCGAGAAGACGACGATCGCGGATGCCGCGCACCCCAATACGGTGCGCATCAACGTCGAGCTCAATGGCGTCAAATCCACGATGCTGGGATCGTCCCTGGGGGCTGGCCGCATCCTCGTTCAGGAGATAGACGGCTACCCCGTCGAGGTTACCGGAAACTTCCACACCATCGTTCTCGTAGCTGAGGATAAGAAGGGTTCGATCGCCAGAATCACGAGCATCCTCGCGGAGCACGACATCAACATTGCGACGTTGAGGCTGTCGAGAAAGGAGCGCGGCGGAGACGCGTTCATGGTGATCGAGTGCGATGAAGCGCCCGACAAGGCCGCTGGCGAGGAGCTCGATGCCCTCGACTGGGTGCGTTGGACGCGGCGGCTTGAAAAGGTGAGCGGTGGCTGATGTATAAAGCTTTGGCTGACGCGATCCGGGACGCGGAATCGGAAAAGAAATCGCTGGCGCAGGTCGCAATGGCGGCGGAGTCCCGCGACCAGGGGCGGTCGGTGGAATACATCAGGGCAGCGCTGATGAGAGCGCTGGTGGTGATGCGAAGCGCGATCGAGAAAGGACTTGTCGGAGATCTCTATTCGGCGTCCGGTCTGGTAGGCGGAGATGCGGCAAAGCTGCGTACGAGCGCGCGCGGACCGCTGGCGGATACGCCGTTCCGGGATATTCTCACTCGCGCGCTGGCGGTGCAGGAAGTCAACGCGGCGATGGGAGTGATTGTCGCGGCGCCGACGGCGGGTGGGGCGGGTGTTCTGCCGGCGATTCTGACCGGGCTCGCGAAAGCGCGCTCGGTGCCGGACGAGAAAGTGGTGGACGGATTGGCGACGGCGGGGCTCATCGGCGCTGTGGTGGCTGAGCGCGCTTCGCTGTCTGGGGCAGAGGGAGGGTGTCAGGCCGAAACCGGCGCCGCGGCGGGAATGGCGGCCGGCGCGGCGACGGAGATGCTGGGCGGAACGCCATCGCAGGTAGGACACGCGGTGGCGCTCACGATGCAGGGAACGCTGGGACTGGTCTGTGATCCGCTCGGCGGACTCGTCGAGCTGCCGTGTGTGTTCAGGAACGCGACGGGTTCGGCGATTGCGCTGGCGGGAATAGAGATGGCGCTGGCGGGAATCACCTTCGCGATTCCGGTGGACGAGGTGATCGACGTGATGGGGGAGATCGGCCGTGAGATGGATGTTCGGTACCGGGAGACTGCCGGGGGCGGGCTGGCAGCGACGCCGACCGGCCGCCGGCTCGCGAAGGAGCGGCTGTACCAGATAAAGCGGTCAGATTCGTGACGTTCTTCTAGAGATACCTTGGGAAAAGCACTATCTTCGCCTCAAGGAACCGTGTCGACGCCAGGCATCGGTGAGAACGATAGGATCTGAAAAAGAACACGAGGTCGGCTTGGAGAAGCGCAGGTGCCAGCTGGGCGCTACAAGAAGTCGTGACAGTTCGCGATACAATTGGGACAACGGCACTGCTTTCTCGGTAATCGATCTGGTACTGTCACGACGTAGTGAAGCTGTGAGCGGTTAGCTGTGCCTCTGAAAGCTGACCTCGTGTTCCGTTTGCGGTTTGTCAGTGCGCTTGTTGCCTGCATGTGCTCCTAATCCAAACACTATGAATATCTTCGATCGAATAGCGACACTGTTCCGAGCCAACGTCAACGCCGCGATCTCTGAGTTCGAGCAGCCCGAGAAGATGCTCAACCAGATCATTCTCGACATGCGGTCGCAGCTCGTTCGGGCGAAGCAGCAGGTGGCGGCGGCGATCGCCGACGAGAAGCGCCTCCAGGACCAGACCAAGGCCGAGCTCAAGGAAGCCGAGGACTGGGAGCGGAGAGCGATGCTGGCGGTGCAGCAGAATCAGGACGAGCTCGCCAAGCAGGCGCTGATGCGCCGCACCGAGCACATCTCGCGCGGCGAGCAGCTTCAGCTGACGTGGCAGGCGCACAAGGGCGAGACCGACCGCCTCAAGGATTCGCTGCGCACGCTGAACGACAACATCGAAGAGGCAAACCGCAAGAAGAACCTCCTGCTCGCAAAGCAGCGCCGCGCGGATGCGCAGAAGCGCATCAACGAGACGATGTCGCACATCTCCGAAAAGTCCGCTTTCGAGGCATTTGCCCGCATGGAAGAGAAGATCGAGACCAACGCGCGGCAGATCAAAGCGAGCGCCGAGATCGACGAGGAATTTTCTGGCGACAAGCTGGCGAGCGACTTCAAGCGGCTCGAGGCGGGCGCCGGGAATGCGTCGGCCGACATGCAGCTGATCGCGCTCAAGCAGAAGATGGGAATCCTCGGCAGCGGCAAGCAGCTGGACAACAAGGCACTGGGCTCCGGCGGTCGCGCGGGCGAGGAGATGCACGCCGAGCTCGAAGAGCTCTCCGACGAGACGAAGCAGTAGTTGAGTAGCGCCGCGGTTGGGAGGTTCAAGGTAGCGCCGATTTTCGCCGGCGCGATCATCACGTTCCTGCTGCTCTGGCTGCTGGGTGCGACGGCCGACGTTTTCATCCTTCTCTTCATCGCCGTCCTGCTGTCGCTCTACCTTGGCTCCGTGCGCGACCTGCTGGTCGAGCACGTCCACGTGCCTCCGAAGCTCGCTTTCTTCCTCGCCGTGTTCGGGTCCGGCGCCGCGCTGCTTGGTCTTTTCGCGCTGCTGGTTCCCCCGGTCGTAGAGCAAACGCGCAACCTGGTCACGGTCCTTCCCCAGTACATCGAGGGCTGGGAGGCGGCGATCGACCGGTTCGTCGCGCGCTTTCCAGCGCTCAAGGATGTGTGGAAGTCGGGCGATCACACTTTGCTGCGCGCGGTCTACGATCAGGTGTCTGGTCAGACCACCAACCTCGTGCCCAAGGTGTTCTCGCTCGTACACGTCTTCATCAATATTTTCGCTGTCGGAGTGATGAGCATCTACCTCGCGCTCCAGCCCGGGCTTTATCGCGAGTGGCTGATCGCCCTGTTCCCTCCGATCCACCGGGATTTGGTGCGCGATGTGTTGCGGGATCTCGCCGACGGCCTGCGCGCCTACATCGTCGGCCAGCTGCTGGCGATGACGGTGCTGGCAATTCTGACCGCGATAGGTCTGTACATGCTGGATGTCCCATACTGGCTCACCTTCGGCGTGTTTACCGGCCTGGTGGCGGTAGTTCCGTTCTTCGGAACCCTGGTGTCTACCATTCTGCCGGCACTGTTCGTTCTCGGCGGACCGACAGGCGGGACGCGGGCGGCGTACGTCATCGCACTCGGCGTGATCATCCACCTGATCGAGGGCAACCTCGTCGCCCCGCTCGTGATGTCGAAGAAGATCGACATGCCGCCGGTGCTGACGATCACATCGGTGCTCGTGATCGGAAAAATTCTGGGGCCATTGGGATTCGTGGTGGCCCTGCCGATACTGGTGACGGTGATGGTGGTCGTGCGCCGCATCCTCATGAATCGCATTTACGAGGGCAAGGGATTCCGGAAGACGACGCGCGACCGGATCTTCGTGCTGAGGGTACCGGTGCCCGACGGGGGCGTGCTGACCGCTCCCCGATTGCCGCCTGACCTGATAAGGATCAGGGAGAAGGGCGGCGCGGCCAAAATCGCGTAGGCGTTCCCGCGGTCGTTGTCCTTCTTCAAGGTCTGCCGCATCGCGCTTGATCGGTGCGAGGCGCACTCAAACGATTCGCGTCCAGCCGCGCACTGCCCCGAACATTCCCGCTCAATCTTCGCGGAGAGCGGATGGACGCGGCACTGGTGGTCAACGGTCTCACAAAAACTTTCCGTTCCGGTCCCAACGGGCGCACCATGGCGGTGCACGCGCTTCGCGGGGTGAATCTCGCGATCGAGCGCGGAGAGATCGTCGGGCTCGTCGGGCCCGCCCGCTCCGGGAAGTCCACGTTCCTTCTGTGCGCTGCCGGCCTGGTGCGGGGCGAGGAAGGAACGGTGAGCTGGTTCGGCGAGCCGGTCACCAGACTCCGCGTTCCAACGGGACTTGCCTACGTGCCGCAGCGTGCGAGCTACTACTCCTTCCTTTCGGTTCGCGAAGCGCTCGAGTATTACGCGACGCTGCACGACCTGAGCATCGACCACCGCGCGCTCCAGGTCGAGCATGCCCTGCGCGCGGTGTCGTTGCAGTTCCACGCCGCGCGCCGCGTGAGCCAGCTCTCACCCAGCCTGCTGCAGCGACTTGGATTCGCGCAGGCGCTGATCGGCTCACCGCGCGCATTGCTCCTGGATGGCACACTGTCCGGACAGGGACTGCTCTTCGACAGGGACATCATCGCGCTGCTGACACAGCTCTCCCGGGCCGGCGTCACCATCCTCCTCGCCGCGCCCAGCGGCGTGGAGATGCATCGAGTCGCGACCCGGATCGTGAGTTTTTCTGAGGGACGCGTCGCAACGCACAGATACGAGCCGGCGATGCAAGTCGCGGGGGCTTACTCATGCTGACGGGCCGGGGAGGATCGTCCTGTCCCTTTGCTGGAACCGCGCGTGGATGGGACCTGCCCGCGTCTTGAGTTTACCGTTTACGCGTTATGAGAGTTGTTGAGTGAGAACGCAACAACGGTGAACGCAACAACGGTAGACTCAAAACGCGATCGCCGATGGTGGGCGGCTCTTTTACGCCCGCCATGATTGGTACTTGTGTTGACCCTCTTCTATGGCGCGCCTAGCTTCCGCGAATGGCTCCCGCCGCTCCCGCCGCTCCACCGGAACGCGCTGCTCCCGATTTCCGACTCTACAACAC
>JBGTEZ010000013.1:0-4781 GCA_041747535.1 Gemmatimonadaceae bacterium | reverse complement strand
CGCGAAGTGCCAGTTGCGGGCGCCGGCCAGCCAGCCCCCAAAAGTCAGCCATGACGGGACCGGCGTCCCCTCCCATGGATAGCAGCAGAACAGCTCGCCCTTTCTGGCGAAGGCGGGATACGCGTTGAAGATCTGGAGGCCCGAGCCGACCATGATGACGACGGCGACCACGTTGACCCAGTGGGTAACGCGGACGATCCAGTGGTGGCGCTTGCGCTCCATTTCGGAAACTAATTCGCGTTCGGGGGAGGGGTCAGACCGTTCACAGTCGAATTGGCCGCCTTCACCGCCGGTTTGCCCGGCCATCTGGAATCGACCCTCGCGCGCACTGCTACGCGCGCGGGTGCGCCTTCTGGTAAACCTGCTTCAGCCGCTCAATGCTGGTGTGCGTATAAATCTGAGTCGTCGAAATGGACGCATGCCCGAGCAACTCCTGCACCGCTCGCAGATCCGCGCCCGCATCGAGCAGGTGAGTCGCGAACGTGTGGCGAAGCGAGTGAGTGGACAGCCCCGCGCTCTCGTCGAATTTCTCGAGGAATCCCTTCACCGCGTTCTGAATCGCGCGCGTGGAGATCCGCTTTCCGCGATTGCTCAGAAAAAACGCCGTGCGATCTCCCGCCTGCCCCATTCCGCGCAGCAGCTCGTCGCGCTTCGATTCGTAGTTCCTGAGCGCCAGCTGCGCGTGATCGCCGATCGGGATGATGCGCTCCTTCCTCCCCTTTCCGCGCACCTTCACCTGCTGCGAGACAAGATCGAGATCCATTCTGTTGATCCCGCGCAGCTCCGACAATCGCATTCCCGTAGAGTAGAACAGCTCGAGGATGGCCGAGTTGCGAACGTCGGAGAACTTCCCTTCCCTCGCCTTGAGGTCGGCCGACTGGAACAGCAGCTCGATCTGCGCGCGATCGAGGTAGCCCGGCAGGTACTTGTCCTGCTTTGGTGAATTCACCCCGCGCGCGGGATTCGCCTCGACCTGCTCGCTCCGGTGCAGATACTTGTAAAAGCTCCGCACGGCTGAGAGGCTGCGCGCGATCGACCGCTTGTTGAGCTTCTTTCGCGTCAGGTGGGCGAGAAACCCGCGAATCGCGAGGCGGTCCAGCCCCTGCCACGACCACTCGCCGACACCGTAGTACTTGCCGAGGAACGCGACGAACTCGTCGAGGTCCCGGCGATACGCCGTAAGCGTGTGCGGAGAAACGTCGCGCTCTTTCTCGAGGTGCGTGAGAAAGTCGGCGACCTCAGGCGACTCGCTCACGCGACGGGAGTAGCAAGTGCCTCGGCGGCGGCGAGATCGTTGGCCTGCATCCACGACCGCATGTCGGCGAGCGCACGCTCGGCCATCATTTCACGCTTCCTCTTCTTGTCCCGCACGCGCTCGGTAAGGTCATCGACAAGGCCGAAGTTCGCGTTCATCGGCTGGAAGTGCTTCGGGTCGGCCTCGCGCATGTAGCGGTAGAGGGCGCCGAGCATCGTCGTCGGGGGTGGAATTACCGGTTCTGCACCCGACAAAATGCGTCCAAGGTTGATTCCCGCCAGCAAACCGGTGGCCGAGCTTTCGGTGTAGCCCTCCACACCGGTGATCTGCCCCGCAAACAGCACCGTCGCATCGTCGCGCGCCGAGAGGTGCGGGCTCAACGCCGCCGGAGAGTTGAGATATGAGTTGCGGTGTATGGAGCCATAGCGGAGGAACTCAGCGTTCTCGAGTCCGGGAATCATGCGAAGAACTCGCTGCTGCTCCGGGATCCGAAGCCGCGTCTGGAACCCGACGACGTTCCACATCCGCCCGGCGCGATCTTCCTGCCGGAGCTGAACGACCGCATGCGCGTCGCGCCCAGTGCGCGGATCCCGCAGACCCACCGGCTTGAGGGGGCCGAATCGCAGCGTATCGCGGCCGCGCTTCGCCATCACCTCGACCGGCATGCAGCCCTCGAAGTAGGGCACCTCGTCGAACTCGTGGCCGTGGTACTGGTCGGCGCTGATGAGGGCGTCGAGGAACGCGTCGTACTGCTCGCGCGACATCGGGCAATTGAGATAAGCGCCATCCTCGCCGGCGCCATCCATCGTCTCTTTCCCGTAACGCGAAGCGCGAAAGACAATCGCGTCGTCGACGGATTCGCGCGCAATGATGGGAGCGATCGCATCATAGAACGCGAGAGCATTCACTCCGAGACGCGCGCGGATCGCTTCGGCGAGCGCATCGGAAGTCAGCGGACCTGTCGCGACGACGCACGGCCCGCTGATCGCGGTCACTTCCTCGCGGACGATCCTGATCCTGGGCTCGCTCTCGAGCCTGTGAGTGACGGCGCCCGCAAACGCATCGCGATCGACCGCGAGCGCGCTTCCCGCCGCGACGCGCGCGCCGTCAGCGGCATCCAGAATCAGTGAGCCGAGGAGGCGCATTTCTGCCTTTAGCAGCCCGTGCGCGTTGGTCAGCTCCGTGCTCTTGAAGGTGTTCGAGCAGACCAGCTCGGCGAGGCGGTCGGTCTTGTGCGCCGGCGTCGGGCGCGAGGGCCGCATCTCATGGAGCGCGACGTCGTATCCGCGGCTTGCCAGCTGCCAGGCGGCCTCCGATCCAGCGAGGCCGCCGCCGACGATCGTTATAGTCGAATCAGCCGTCACACCGCCACGGCTTCAGGCGTCGGCGCGACTACATCCCATTCGTTCGCGCACTTGATGCACCGCCGGTACTCTCCGCGCGTCTTGGTGAACTTCGATTCGGCGCCCACGTACCCGCACTCGGGACATATCTCCACGACCGGCTTGTCCCAGACGACGAAATCGCACTTGGGATAATTCGAGCAGCCATAGAATGCCTTGCCGCGCTTCTTCGAGCGGCGGACGGCGATGTCGCCACCGTCCTTCGGACACTTGACGCCGGTCGGCATCGACCTGGTACCGCGACACTTCGGGAACTTGCTGCAGCCGAGGAATTCGCCAGAGCGTCCCTGGCGAATGACCATCATCTCCCCGCACTCATGACAGATCTCATTGGTGGGCTGGGCGGGCTTTCGGTCGCCGCGCAACGGACGCGTGTACTTGCATTCCTTCGGGTGGTTCTCGCAGGCGAGGAACGGCCCGAAGAATCCCCCGCGCGGAACCAGCTTGCCCGCGCACGTGGGACACCTCTCGGTGGCAAGCGCCGACAGGTCGTGCGCCTCGCCGATCAACGCCTCGATGTCCGCGCCCTTTACCGACGCCGCGAACGGGCCGTAGAAATCCTTCAGCATCACTCGCCAGTTCACGTTCCCTTCCTCGATCTTGTCGAGGTCGGTTTCCATATGCGACGTGAATTCCACGTTGAACACATCCGGAAAGCTCTTCACCATCACACGCTCGACCTGCTCGCCGAGCTCGGTGGGGAAGAATCGCCGCTGCTCGAGCATGGCATAGCGACGATCGACCAGCGTCGAGACGATCGAAGCATACGTGGACGGACGGCCGATGCCGAGGCGCTCGAGCTCTTTCACGAGGCTCGCCTCGGAGAAGCGTGGCGGGGGTTCAGTAAAATGCTGCGACGGCGTAATCGACTTGACGGGAATGTTCTCTCCCTTGTCGATCGCCGGCAGTCCCTGCTCTTCCTCGAGCGCTTTGCCTTCCTCGGCTTCGCGCGATTCCTTGTACAGCCGCTGGTAGCCGTCGAACTTGACGACGCTGCCGGTGGCGCGGAACAGGAAGCGGCCGAGATCGAAATCCACGGTCGTCGTGTCGAAGACCGCGGGCGTCATCTGCGACGCCATGAAGCGCTGCCAGATAAGCTCGTACAGCCGGTATTGGTCTTCCTTCAGGTGCTTTCTGATGTGCTCGGGACGGCGCGTCGGATCGGTAGGCCTGATGCACTCGTGGGCGTCCTGAGTGTTCTTCGCTTTGCCGTCCATGTAGAGCCGCGGGGCATCGGGCAGATACGTCGCTCCATACATCATCTTGATATAGTCGCGCGCCTGATCGGCGGCCGTCGGCGACACGCGCGTCGAATCCGTGCGCATGTAGGTGATGAGTCCGACCGCGCCTTCGGCGCCGATGTCGATGCCCTCGTACAGATCCTGCGCGAGACGCATCGTGCGCTTGGACCCGAAGCTCAGTTTTTTTGCCGCGTCCTGCTGCAGCGTACTCGTCGTGAATGGCGCCGCCGGATTCTTCCGGCGCTCACGGCGCTTGACCTCGGTGACCTCGAAGCTACGCCGTGTTTTCAACGCCCCTAGAATTTCAGCCGCCTCGGCTTCGTTCCGGATAACGGGCTTTTTGCCGTCGAGAAGGTGGAGCTTCGACGTGAACTGCTGCCCCGCCTTTTCCATCAGCGCTTCGACGGTCCAGTACTCCACCGCGTTGAACGCGCGGATCTCGCGCTCTCTCTCGACCAGCAGTCGGAGCGCGACCGTCTGCACGCGGCCCGCGGAAATCCCTTTCTTGACTGTCTTCCACAGAACCGGGCTCGCCTTGTATCCGACGAGACGGTCGAGCACACGGCGCGCCTGCTGCGCATCGACCTTTCTCTCGTCGATGCTGCCGGCGTTGGCGATGGCGAGCTGCACCGCTTCCTTGGTGATCTCGTGAAACAGCACGCGTCTCACCGGCGCGCCGTTTTTGCTCTTGATCTGCTGCGCCACGTGCCAGGCGATCGCTTCGCCTTCTCGATCAGGATCGGTGGCGAGGAAGATCTGGCGCGAATCGCGAGCGGCGCTCTTCAGCTCCGCCACGGTTTTCTCCTTTCCGGGAATCGTCACGTATTCCGGCTCGAAGCCGTTCTCGATGTCGATTCCCATCTTCTTTTCCGGAAGATCGCG
>JBGTEZ010000012.1:0-20167 GCA_041747535.1 Gemmatimonadaceae bacterium | reverse complement strand
GCGGCGCGAAACCGCCGGCCGCAATCGTCGCGACGACGCGGAGCTGCACCGGCTGCCCGCTCATGGCCGGCGAAATATCCGCCGAGCGGACAGCGTAGCCATCCATCGACGAGTTGCTCCATGGGGGCATCGTGACGGTGGCGACCACGTCCTCGGCGCAAACGCGGCCAAGCGCGTCCTCGAGCGAGACCCGCTCGGGTTCGAGCTGGCGGATCTCCGCGAGGATGCGCGCGCTCGCTTCTTCGACGCTTATCACCGGCGACTCACAGGCGCAACACGGTCACGCAAAACACGCAAAACACTGAACGCCGCATTCCGCCGCAGCCTATCGAGTCCGGTATCCCGCAAGCGCCGCCGCGATCTGGTCGATCACGCTCAGCACCGCGTCGCTCGGCGTCGTCCAGTTGTTGGCCATGATGCTGAAGATGAGGCGCTCGCCGTCCGCGGTAGTGACGTAACCCGAGAGCGATCGCGCGGCGCCGATCGAGCCGGTCTTCGCATGGACGTTCCCTTCGGCCGGCGTTCCCTTCATGCGGGATCTCAGCGTTCCATCGACGCCAGCGACGGGCATCGAGTTGTAGAACACGGCGAACGCGGTGTCGCGCTGCATTCCGTCGAGCACGCTCACGATCGTCTCGGGGCTGAGCAGGTTGTGTCGCGAAAGCCCGCTGCCGTCCGCCAGCTTGAAGCCGTCCGGCTCGGCGCCCCACGTCGCGAGCTGCCGCGCGACGACCGCTTTCGCGCTGTCGGCGGTCCCCAGTCCGCCCCGCTCGAGGCCGATGGTCTTGAACACCAGCTCGGCGACCTGATTCTGGGACGGCTTCATCAGCACCGGCAGAATCGCGCGCAACGGCGGCGACACATAGACGAACAGCGTGTCCATCTTGAATGGAACCGGAGCGATGCTGTCGGCGACACCGCCATCGATGACGATCCCCTTGCGCACCAGCGCGTCGTGATACGCCTCGAGATACGCCTTCGAGGGATCCTTCGCGGGTCCCGAGTACAGGCTGTCGCGCACCGTGTCCGGCAGCGGGCCGATCGTCGTCGGCGCCGTCCCCTCGTTGAACGTCAGCTCATCGACGCCCGCGCCATAGTATTCGCCGAGGTCGTCCCACTCCCACCCGTAGCCGTGCGTGGAATCGGGAAACGCGTTGCCGGAGTGCGCGAGCTCTCCGGTGACCTGCCGGATCCCGTGCGCGCGCAGCGAGTCGGCGAGCGTGTCCATCACCAGGGTCGCGAGTCCGCGCATGCGGTCACTCACGGTTGGATCCCCACGCCCGATCACGATGAGATCGCCGTCGAGCAGTGAGTCGCGTACCTCGCCCGTCGCCGCGAACGTGGTCTTGTATGTGTAGTCGGGGCCGAGCTGGGCCAGCGCGACGGCGCTGGTGATGATCTTCATGTTCGATGCGGGCATGAACAGCTTGCCGGCGTTCTTCGAGTAGAGCGTGTCGCCCGTTCGCGGATTGACGATGAGAACGCCCCAGTGCGCGTTCCGGAACTGCGCCTGTGAAGTGAGCGAATCGATCTGGTGGCGAAGCAGCGAGCGTTCCGCCGGAGGGCGAACGGTGTTCATGACCGTCATGCATCCGGTGAGACCGAAGAGCAGCGCGGCCGTTCTCGCGGCGGTGGTCGCGGCGCCCGAAAGCGACGTCAGTGGGTGGGTCATCAGTCCTGGCTGTAGGTGGCGCTCAGGGATTCGTCCTCGCCGACCGTCACGCGAACGACCCGTGCCGGCCTCGGAAGCGCGCCCGCCACTCGCTCGAAGATGAAGCGCGCAAGGTTCTCTCCCGAGGGCACGAGCTTTCCGTCGGCGAACTCGGGAACATCGAGGTTGATGTTGCGGTGGTCGAATCGGTCGGTAATCTGGGATTTCAGTATGCGGTCGAGCGCTCCCAGGTCGACGACGAAGCCGGTGGCGTCATCGATCGGTCCGCTTACGGTAACCTCGCACACGTAGGTGTGACCGTGGTAGTTGGGCCAGGCACAGGGACCGAAAGTAGCGACGTTTTTCTCCTCGCTCCATTCGGGACGGCTGTAGCGGTGCGCCGCGGCAAACGACACCCGGCGGGTGAGGGAAGCGCTAGGCATCGGCTTAATTTGGCCGCTGCCGCGCGCTCGCGCTCCTGCCAATCCCAGCGCGCCTAATGGTCGTCGCTGAGTGCGCCTGGATTGGCGTCAGTGCCGCTCAACCCCTCCGGCGTCGGCGAGTCCGGCGGGTTCCACGGGATCCCGCCCTCGATCGCCTTCTGTACATCGGCGGTTCCGAACAGCTCGGCGCGCACGTCCTCGCTCAGGTGCTCGGCCTCTGGACTTTCCGTTCGGGCTCTGTCGCCGAGCAGCAGTCCCGCGTGCTCGTCCTCGTCGACCAGGTGCTCGTCGATTGCCGCTGGGCTCTCGGCGCGCCGGATCGAATCGACGACGAGCTCGTTGTTCACTTCACTGAGCCCGAGAACATCGGTGACGACGTGCTCGACGATGCGGAGCTCCGACTCAGTGCCGACCCTCCCCGACAGGCTCACGACCCCGTTTCTGACGGCGACCTCGATGTCATCAGCATCGAATGCGAGCTGCTCCTCGATTCTGTCGCGCACGAAGGCGCGCAGCTCGCCGTCACTCATGTCCCCGACGTTGTCGATGTTCTCGTAATCCTGCGCCACACTTCCTCCGGTTCAGCCCCGTCGGGGGCTATTCAGGTTTACCGGAAGAACAGGAACGAGGCGCCGGCCATGAGGCCCCAGTTGTTCTTCCAGAATGACTTGGCCTGCTTTTCAGCCGCCAGGGATGGACTGCCGGTGGCGGGCGGAACGTAATACGCCGTCGGATACTTCAGCTGATAGAGATAGTCGTTTACGTCGATGCGGAGCTGAAACCGTCCGCCCGGCACGTAGCGAAGACCACCGCCAAGTGAAATTGCAAAGGGGGTGCCGAACCTGTACGGATCGAGCTCCACGTTGCAGCCGCACGTTGCGATGCCCGCTCCCAGATTCACCACGGGAACGATGCTGTGCCAGCTTTTCTGTCCCGTGAGGTTCAGCGCGAGATTGGCGTCGATGAGATTGAGCCCGACGCTCTTGCGCCCGAGCTGCGCGGCCGTGCCTGCCTTTGTCGGATCCACGGGGAACCGCTCGCTGTTGACGTGAGCGAATCGGATCATGAGTGATGCCGGGCCTCCCACGGTCTTCTCGTAGCGAACGCCGAACACCGGGCCGCCCCGCGGCGCAACCCCGACCGGATCGCTGCCCGCGCTGAACTGGCCGGCAAAGAAGGTCAGCTCGTGCCCGCCCTCGAGATCGACGAAGGGGCTTTCGGCGGGGAGGTGTCCGACCTGCGCTCCGGCCGTCTGGACACTGAATGCAAGCGCGATCGCGCCAGCCAAATACTTCACTTTATCACTCCGAGATTTACGCCGCTCATTTCGTGCGGCTGTTCCACGCTTAGCATCGATAATATAGTAGGCGCCACATCACAGAGAGCTCCGCCCGCTCTCAGGGGCCTCTCTCGCTCCCAATCGACAATCACCAGTGGCACCGGATTCGTCGTGTGCGCCGTGTGTGGGCCACCTGTCTCCGGATCGATCATCATCTCAGCGTTGCCGTGGTCAGCCGTGACGAGCAGTCTCACGCCGGCAGACTCCGCCGCCTTCAGCACCCGCGCCAGACAACGGTCGACGGTTTCCACCGCCGCCACGGTCGCCGGTATCGAGCCGCTGTGCCCCACCATATCGGCATTGGCGTAGTTGCAGAGAATGAAGTCATGCTCGAGCGACGCAATCCCGTTGCACAACGCATCCGTCACCCCGTCAGCGCTCATCTCCGGCTTCAGATCGTACGTCGCGACCTTGGGGCTCGGAACCATCACGCGGTTCTCGCACGGATACGGCTGCTCAACGCCGCCGTTAAAGAAGTAAGTCACGTGCGGGTACTTTTCCGTTTCCGCGGTTTTCAGCATGCAGAGTCCGCGGGCGGAAAGAACCTCCGCCAGAATCCGCTCCATCGATGTCGGGTGGAACGCGACCGGCACATCGAAGCCGCGGTCGTACGCAGTCAGGGTAGTCACCGTTATCCGCGGACGCCGGCTGACGTCGAGCTCATGGAAGTCCGGCTCGATGAGCGCCCGGACGATCTGGCGCATCCGGTCCGACCTGTAATTGAAGCAGATGAGGGCGTCGCCGTCGTTCATCCGCGCCACCGGCTCGCCGTTCCCGGTGACGACGACCGGCAGCATGAACTCGTCCGTTATGCCAGCCTCGTAGGTAGCGCGAATGGCTTCGACGGGGTCGCTCACCGGCGTGCCGGCGCCGTCGACGATGGCACGGTACGCGAGCTCGGTACGCTCCCATCTGCGGTCGCGGTCCATGGCGTAGTAACGCCCCGACACGCTGGCGATCCTTGCGGGACTGCCGATATCCGCGATATGCCTCAGCAGGTCGTGGACGTACCCCAGCGCCGACTGGGGCATCGTATCGCGTCCATCGAGCAGAGCGTGGATCGCGACCCGCTGCACCTTTTCGCGCTGCGCGAGCTCGAGCAGGGCCAGCAGGTGGGTGTCGATGGCGTGAACCCCTCCATCGCCGATAAGGCCCAGCAGGTGGAGGGTTCCCCCTGACTTAACCTGGCGGCAGGGGGCCACCAGGGCGGGGTTCGTGAAAAAAGATCCGTCGGAGATGGCCGAAGAGATGCGTACTAGATCCTGCATCACCACTCTGCCCGCGCCGAGGTTCAGGTGTCCGACCTCGCTGTTGCCCATCTGACCAGCGGGCAGGCCAACCCGGAGGCCGGATGCCTCCAGCAGCGTTCGCGATCCGCGATTCCAGAGCGCGTCCCAGGTTGGTGTTCGCGCAAGCGCTATCGCATTGCCGTCGGTCTGTTCGCGGTAGCCCCAGCCATCGAGGACGACGAGGGCGACTGGCCTCGCGCGCGGTTGGTTAGCCATTATATCGGTAATGTAATTCACCTCGCACAGAGGGCGTCACGAGACAGAATGGAAATTTTCAAGCCAAAGCAGGACCTCGAAACGAGGCGTAATCCCGACCGCGCCGACGAAGGCGACCGGCGGCGAGGAGGCTGGCGCGATTTTCGGCGCGCCTATCCCGGATTCGTCTTCGTGCTGGCGCTCGGCGTGGGACTCATGGTCGCCGTCGACGCGTGGCTCATGTACAAGCGCGTCGACTACACGAACGAGGTGTCGTCGCTCCGCTCCCGGATGACGGAAGCCGAGCGCACACGCACCGACGCGATCGTGCAGACCGAGGAGAACAAGCTTCGGCTCGCGATCGAGCTGATAAAGCGGCAGTCGAAGTTCGACAAAAAGCTCCACCTCAACGTCTCGATCGACAGCGCGAAGATGTATCTGACGCGCGAAGGCGCGCTTCTCAGAGAGATGCCGGTCCAGTTCGGTCCGGAAACACCGCCCTCGGCAACCGATTCCGCGCCGCCGGTAGCGCTTCCGCGCGGTGAGCGAACGGTTACGGATCTTTCGGACAGCCGGATCTCGCTCGATGGCGGCGCCCAGATCCTCGTTGCGAAGTCATCGTCGCTGGCTAACGACTCGACGACGATTCCACCGGGATGGCTGCGCATCGGAAGCGAGGATATGAAGGCGATCATGCCGAACCTTAAGGCCGGTATGAAGGTATACTTCTATTGAGGTCGCACGCTTTTCGTGGGCCCGTCGCATTGACCAGTCATGGGGTGTCGAAATGGCAGTGAACAGGATCCTTTCGTACGGTGGCAGAACTGTGTGGCTCTTGATCCTCGGCTTCGTCACGGCCGCGGTTCTCAGCGTCATGCTGCTTACGAAGACCGCGGAGCTGCGCTATCAGCGCGATGTGAACCGCATGGTCTACAACGACAACCTGGGCGTCCTCGACGAAGTCAAAGCGAGCCTTGGGATGACCGGCGACAGCCTCAAGAGGCTGATGTCCGATACCCCGGCAGAGGCAGCCAACACCCCGTACATCGTCGTCAGCATCGCCGATCATCAGCTCTGGTTCAAGCAGGGGTCTCAGGTTCTGTTCCAGGCGCCAATCGCGACGGGCAGCGGGAAGGAGCTCGTCACCGGCGGTGGCCAGTGGCGCTTCGAGACCCCGCGCGGGCGGTTGAGCGTGCAGGCCAAGGAAGAAGATCCGGCGTGGGTTCCACCCGATTGGCATTTCATCGAGCTGGCGCAGAAGCGCGGGCTCGGAGTCGTAAAGCTTTCGTCCGGTCAATCCATCTCATCGGGTGACGGCGTGATCGCAGTGCGTAACGGAGAAGTGGTCAAACGCTATGGTGATGGCCGCACGGTATCGCTGGGCGGGGGAACGGAAGGCCGCGAGATCATAAGCGGCGGGAATGTCATCATTCCGCCCTTTGGGACGACCGCGCGGCGCTATCTCGGTGTGCTGGGCACGCGCCGGCTCAAGATGGGCGACGGCTACGCAATCCATGGAACGAACAAGCCGGAGACAATCGGCCAATCCGTCAGCCACGGCTGCGTCCGCATGCGCAACGAGGACATCGAGCGGCTGTACCCAATGGTTCCCGTTGGAACCCCGGTGTACATCTATTAGCGATACCTGATTGCAATCGGCAGCCGTGCAGGAGCGCAGGCATCCGCATCCGGTCGGCGATGAGCTCGAGCTCCCTGACGAGCTGCCTGTCAGGCCCCGGCGCGCAACATGGATCGTCTGGCTTTCCTCGGCCGCCCTCGCCGCGCTCGGCGCAATCCAGTTTCTGGGCGCGGGTAGTCCCAACGACAAGCGCCTTGGCGCATACCTGAAGAGAGCGGTCATTCCCGCCGCCACGCCATCGGCAAGCGCATTCGGGGAGAGCGGAGAAGTGAAGCTCACCTTCGCGATGCCGTCGCAGGAAATTTCGTATCCCCTCGATGTCCATGGGGATCCGACTTCTCTCCAGTACGCCTGGCTCCGTGTCGGCGACAGTCTCGCGAGCACTGTTCCGCGCCCTCTCACCGGCGCGCGCGTGATCGTGCCGGTGAAAGCGGGGTTCTACAAGCTCACGCTCGTCAAAGCCGACCAGCAGCGTCCGATCGAGGGCCTCACGCTGGCGGTGCTCGTTCCTTTCGAGGAAAAAGCAGGCGGGATGCTGCGCGGGTACCGTATCGGGACCTATCTCTCCGAGCGCGTTCGCGGGAAAACGCCGCTGCCGGAAGGATTTCTGGAGATCACCGCCGCCGACGTCGACATTCCGATCACCCGGCGTCTCCGGGTCGGAGACTTTCTGAACCACGACCAGAAGGGTGTGTGGCCAAGCTATGCGGCGGTGAATCCAAAGCTGCTCGACAAGCTCGAGCTGGTGATCGCCGAGATCGCGCGGTGGCACGGCGACAAGGCGGTCGTCGATCTGTCGATCGATGTCCATTCCGGCTTCCGCACTCCCGACCGTAACCGTCGCATCCGGCGCGCGGCCAAGGACAGCCAGCATCAGTACGGCGACGCCGCCGATGTGGCGATCGACGCGAACGGCGATGGAAAACTCACCGCCATGGACTCTCGTATGGTAGGTTTGGCCGTGGAGATCGTTGAGCTGAAGCACCCCCATCTGATCGGGGGACTTGGCATCTACACGAGTGGCCACGCCAGCACCAACTACGTTCACATTGATGTCCGCGGCCGCCGCGCGCGCTGGCGCGGCCGCGGCTGACGGTGGAAGAAAGGAGCCCGAATGAACGACATCCTGCGTGAGCGGCTGATCAGGAAGCTCGATGCTCTCTCCGAGGACCGCATCTATCAGATCCTCGACTACATCGACTTCCTCGAGTCGAAGTACGCGCCGAAGCCGTCGACGGCTCAGAACCCGCTCAAGCGCTTCGCGGAGGGCGTCGAAGACACGCTCAGGGCCGGGAAGATGTCGGCCGGCGTGATCGGCGGAACGATGAGCGTGATGAACAGGGCGGTAGGTGTGCTTACCGATGTGGCGAACGCTGGCAAGTCAGTTGCAACGGAGATAGCCGAGGTCGCGTCTTCGGTGACCTCGAGCAAGCCGACCAGTCCGGCCGGCACTGCCAGTGCGAGCGGGCCCGCGCCTGCCGCACAGACACCGCCGATTCAGCCACAACAGCCTCCAGGAGATCAGCGCAAGTGACGACTCAAGCCCAACGCACCGCGGCTTCCGCCCGGAAGCGCCGCACCAGAGCGGGCTCAGCGCCCTCGGGGGCCAAGCCCCGCGTCGAACAGAGCGATGACTTCAGCGATACTCCGCGCACTGGAGCAAAGCGGACGGTTATGACGACGATGAAGGAGCTGCCGAACTTTCTGCGGCTGCTCGGAGGGCTTCTCGCCGATGCGCGGGTCACTCTCACCGACAAGCTGCTCGTCGCCGGCGCGTTCGCCTACATCCTGCTGCCGCTCGACATGGTCCCCGACTTCATCCCTTTCCTGGGCGAGGTCGACGACATCTTTCTGCTGGTGATGGCGCTGCAGCGGCTGATCGCCAATGCCGGGCGAGCGGTGCTCGTCGACCACTGGATGGGAGATCCGAAGGATCTCAGCGCGCTCAATCTCGAGCGCGTTCTCACCGCGGCGGCGTTTTTCCTGCCCCGTAGAGTCAGGCGGCGGTTACGGACGATAGGGCGCGACTTCTAACGCATAGACGCAGGGAGTGCGGACCGTTGACCTATGCGGGCCAGAGGACTAACTGCTACTGCTGATCTACGACTAAGTGCGGACGGAGGACCTATTGCGGAGTGCCGACGAAATTCCGCTCTGTCCGTAGTCCGCAATTAGTCCGAAGTCCGCAGTTAGCCCGTACTCCGCAATTAGTTGAAGATCAGCAGTAGCTGTTGGTCCTCTTTTCCGCATAGGTCAACAGCCCGCAATCTTAACGCTCAGAATAAAACGATCCAACTATTTGGCCGCTATGCTAGAAATCGCCGAGAGTGCGCCCCTCGGCAATTTTTTCCTGCATGCGCCGGATAAACCTGTTCGCTTCCGTCTCACCGAAACCCGCCGCGCGGAACGCATCGCTCCACTGCTTCGGAGTCAGCCGCGACAGGAGCTCCGATGTCCACCGCACATCAGCGGGCGTGATGCTGCGCTGAAGCTGCGGCTCGAGCCAGGCGCCGCTGTAACCGAAGTGAACGCGGTTCCCCTCGACCCGCTCGATGAACGTCTCCTCTTCGAAGTCGGCCGCATTCGCCTTCGAGCCGCCCACCGGCCACGCCGACCGTCCCAGTGATGCTCCGAGGTCCTTCACCATGTACTGCTGGCGCGGACCGTCGTGATCGGCCTTTGCCTTGTACTCGTAGAGCGCGTTCTGCTGCGACTTGATGTCCCAGTTGTTGACCATCACCATCAGGACGTACAAGCCCGCGATCTGCTGCGAGTGGAGAAAAGGATTCTTCCGCCACGACCATTCGGCGAGATTCTTCGTATCGTCCAGCCGGAAGCGTGCTCCCCCCTGCGGGATTCGCTTTCCGTCTCTCACCAGCGTCCAGCGCGGCAGGTAGTACACGCTCGGCTGACGGTAACCGATTGCCCACACGAGCCGCGACACCGCGACCTCAGGACGACCTTCCTCGCCGAGCTTGACGCTCCATTCGCGGCCCTTCGAGTCCTCGACGTCGTATCCCGGCTGGGTCCCGACCGCCTTCTCCTCCTTGAACTTGTAAAGCTCGTTCGGGTCCGGCGCGTTTTTCTGCCCGCCCGAGCCGAAGAACAGGTCGCGCTGCTCGAGGTTTGTGGGCGGCTCCCACAGCTGCGCCATTATGCTCGGCTCGACGCTCGGTCGCTCGTTGAGAGAGCAAGCGGCTACGAGAAACGAAAGCGGAATGATCGAGGCGCGCCGCATCATGGTGTCAGCCCTCCGAGACTCACAAATACCCGCGTACCCTCGCCACTGCCGAACCCGACATCGACTCTCGCCGCGGTTGCCCATCCTTTCATGACGCTGAGGCTGAAGCCGAAATCCTTCCTGAGGTCATTCAAATCGAGATCGTCGCGCGCGGCCGTGACTTTCCCGGCGTCGGCGAAAAGAGTCGCATCGATCGGGCCCCACAGGGGCACCCGATACTCCGCCTGAAGAAGCAACAGGTTTCGATCCCTGAATCGCAGATCGCGGTAGCCGCGGAGTGTGCCCTGCGTTCCATCGGAGCCGAGTCTGTCGTCGCTGACGCTCCGCAGCGCGGTTATCCCACCGAGGGTGTGCTGTAGATAATAGGGAATCTCCTGACCCGCATCAGTCATCGATGTTGACGCCCATCCGCTGAGGGTCAGGCGATGGTGAGCGGCAATACCGGCCAGCGTCTGCTGCGCTTCGAGATCGAGTCGTCTGAAATTGTAGAGCTCGGCATCCTGATGGTCGTAAATCGCGTACGTGAGCCGCGATTTCGTGCCCTGGAAAAATCCGTCGCCGGCGGCCGCCGGGAGTTGAACGTCCACCGATCCCTGATACCGCCCAAACCGGCTGCTGGTAAAAAGGCCGGGTGCCTGAGCCGGGGTGAAGCGTTGTTCGATGCTGGGCAATCGTCGTCCAGGAGCTTCGCGTGGCCACATCTCTTCGATCCGGCCGCCGAGAGCCAGCCATGAGGCAACGCGATACTTGCCGTGGCCGCCCACGATGGGATCCTTGAGTGAGAAAGTCGTGCGGTCGAACAGATTGCTGGCCGAGCCCGGCCCGAAAAAGTCGAGGCGGTTCATGTCGCGGTAACGTCCGTACGTCTCGAACTCGGCGCGCCTGCCTCGATAGCCCAGTAGCGCTTCCGCCAGCTGATAATTCCTCAGGGTCCAGAGACCCTTGGCGTTGAAGTGCCATGGTCCGCGGCCGGGAGCGGTGTACCCGACTCCCGCTCCCCAACCACCTCCGGGAGCCACCGTGCCAATGACCGGGTGCAGCGGCGCTCCGAAGATCGAGTGGATCCTGATGACCGCACGCTCGATCTTGCCGAACAGCTTGGTGTTCTTCGTCTCCGGAAGATCGGCGGCAGGCTCCTGGGCCCGGACAGAAGCGGCGGACAGTGCCAGGATTGCCACCAGTCGAGCCGAATGTGCGAGCTTCATCATTCGTTTGGTCCTCACGGCAGTCTGATCCAGGATACGGTGACGCCGAACTGAACTCCGGTCGCGCCGCGAAACATTCGCTGCACCCCGATGTTGACGTCCAGCCCGCGGAAACCCAGCTGCTGCAAGCCGACTCCGAAGCCCAATAAATAGCTCCGCTGCGGCTTCGTGTCGCCGGCCGAACAGTCGAGGTCCCATACTACGCCCGGAGTGAGGAAGGTGACAAGGTGAAGGCGTTCGAGCATGGCAATGGAAAGCGGAAGGCCGAGATCGAGCGTGCACGCGTTCTGGGCATTGTTGACATCAGGAGCGAAGCCGAATCCCAGCTCGGTTCCGAGCGTGCTGGTCGCGCCATCATCACCGAACACCCCGGCGATTGTCGGCCCGCCGGTAATGAGATTGAAACGCGCGCGCGCGCCGACGAGGGCGTGGCCGCAATCCCCGTCGGTTGACTGACAGTTCTGCCGCCACTGATAGCCCGCCGTCGCGCCGAAGATCGATCCGCCCCGCACCTGGTAGTCGATACCTGCCGCCACCGCGAGGAGATCCTCCAGTCCACGCTCTCGCCTCTGCCCGACCTGAAAACGCGTGCCCCAATAATTATCGTCGCGGCTCGCCGGCATTGGCAGCGCGACTGGCGGGAGCGCGCCGATGGGCGTTGCCTCCGCCGCGAGTATGGGGAGAGCTGTCGGCGTCTGCCCAGACACGAGCGCTGGCACGTGCAGTGCGGCGGCCACCAACAAATGCAGCGCTCGCGCGGTCATCGTAGCTCCAGCCAGCGGGAGTAGACGAGAGCACCGGTGGCCCGTCCCGGATACCGAAAGACCCGAAGCAACACGCCCTTTCCTTTCATGATGTCCAGGCGCATGAAACCGGCACTCCTTGCGCTGACGTAATAGCTCTCCCGCAGCCGGACGGCGCAGGAGACCTTGGATGGCGCGCCCGCTCCGCTCACGAGCAGATAGTTTACTTCGTCGCCTCCGCGCAATACCTGCAGGCTATGGTCGTGACCGGCGACGAACGCGAGCGGGGGTCGGCCGGCGAACGCCACGCGGAGAGAGTCGCGCATCGTGCGATTGCCGGAGGACATGATGTCCTGGCTCCGTCCGCCGAACCGGCGAAACGGGCCCGTGACACCGCAGTAGCTTCCGTGCTCGCCGCCCGTGATGAGGGGGTGATGCGCCGCGACTACGACGATGCGCGCCTCTCCGGGCGGACGGACCTGGGAGCGCAAGGCGCCCGTCACCGTCGCCATGGTATTGACCGGACAGTTTGAGACGGAGTCTCGGACGATGAAGCTGTGCAACCACCACTGCGTGTCGAGCGAGACGAGCCGCAGGCGTCCAAAATCTGTCGAGACGGGTCCAGGGCAGCCGTTGCCTGGGAGCATTCGCACGTCCCGGCCGCGCGCGAGCGACGCGATGAACTGTTCCTGCAGGCGGATGGCGTAGAGTCCGAACGGGCCCGAATTCGACCAATCGTGGTTGCCGGGAAGAAAAATTCCATGGGCGCCTGGCGGCACCGCCCTCACCTGTGTCTCGACTCTGCGTCTCGCGTCCGCCCATTCGGCCGCACCCTCGGCGGGGATTCCTGCCGGGTAGATGTTGTCGCCCAGGAAGACGATGACCGATCGCTCGGGCGCAGCGGCGGCCTGGGCGGTAAGCGAATCGAGTGGAGGAGGGCTGATCTGTCGCGGATCAGGCTCGCCTGCGTCGCCAATGAGAAAAACCGTCGTCTCGATTTCCTCGGGCGGGAGCTCCCAAAGCTTGACTTGTTGACGGCATCCCGGCACCCCGGCCAATGCCAGCGCGCAAAGCACTGCACCGGCAAGCGTGTGCCGTGCGTTACCTGTCCGGGTTCCCCGTAAGCTCATTCTTTCTCGGCTAAGCCAGTCACAATGCCCGTGCAAATCTGTTGGGTCGGGCACAGTCCGGGCCAGTCCACGTATAAACGGGTGGAAAAGTTCCCGTTCGCGATGCAACAAGAGCAAGCGGGCGAGAGATTTAGCACATTCTGTCAGGTACGTCGCAGGCGTCCAACTTGCACTGGAGCGGGCCATGCCCTTTTTCCGTCGATTCGTAGACCTCTTCGCGCTGGGATCGGAGACACCCATCCTGCGTCTGGTGGCCTATTACGCAGGACTGGGTCTCATCATCTTGAGCCTTGCCTACTTCTTTCCCGAGTCTGAACGCCTGTTGCTGGGGAGGGGTGCCGCCACCCCGGGCCAGACGCCACTCATACTCGAGGATGGGCTCACTCCGGCTCCGGCGCCTACGACATTGGCGGCCGGATCCCTACTCGAGCTGGCCGTTACGACCGTTCTGGTCCTGATCGGCACGGTGCTCCTGATGCTTCCGGTGACATGGGTGTACATGTCGGCCCGCCACGTCCCCGGCCACAGCCAGGCGGTCGTCCAGACGCTGATCATACTTCCGCTGGTGGTGGCCGGAATCGTCTTGATCGTCCGCGACAGCCTGGCGCTCGCGTTCAGCCTCGCCGGCGTGGTCGCGGCGGTGAGATTCCGGACCAATCTGCGGGATACCCGGGATGTCGTGTTCATCTTTCTTTCCATCGCGGTGGGGTTCGCGGCGGGAGTCCAGACCCTGGCGGTGGGAGCGGTGCTCACCATCACCTTCAACTTCGTCATGCTCCTCACCTGGCGTTACGATTTCGGACGCAACGTTCTGACGCCTACCGCCGCGTCGAAGTGGTCGGGCCCGCTCGCGAGTCTGGCGAACACTGGAGAGTACGACGCGGTTCCGGATCGGGACCTCGTCCTCAGTCTCACTCCGCAGAGCGCGGATTCCCTCGCCGAGCGCTTCGAGCGCGTGAGTGAGGTGCTGGGCAAGCGCAAAAAGAAACCCAGATATACCTCGGTGCTCTCGATCACGGCGAACGACGTCGGCGACGCCAAGCCGCTGGTCGAGTACGTTCTCGGCAAAATGACAAGGCGCTGGAAGCTCGACGAGGTCGTGACGAACACCGGGAAGCCATCGGAGATCTACTATATCCTCAGGCTGAGAAAGTCGGTCACCCGTGACGAATTCCTCACGGCGATTCGCGACAACGCGGGCGAGAAAATCGAGGACGTCGATCTCGAGAGTCGTGACGCGGGAGAGGAAGAGGTGGGCATATCAGCATGAAGCTGCTCCGCACCATTGTGCTGCTCGTCGCAGCATCAGCATTCGCCTCCGCGTGCCAGCGCCGGGGAGAGATCAGCGAAGCCGAGGCGGCCGTGCTCGAGGACCGGGCGAACCGCGTCAACGCCAGGCTTGCGGGCCACGAAATCGACACGACTGAGAGCGGGATTCTGGCGCGCTGGGTTCTTCCCGCGGAGCTCAAGGAGATCTCGGGGCTCGCCGTCACCGCAAACGGCAACCTGCTCGCGCACAACGACGAGCAGGGCCGGGTGTTCGTCATCGACCCCAAGCGTGGCGTAGTGGTGAAGCAATTCATGCTGGGAAAGGGAGACCTGCGCGGTGACTTCGAAGCCATTGCCGTCAGCGACGCCGAGATTTTCATGCTGGTGAGCAATGGGACCATTTACCGCTTTCGCGAGGGCGGTGACGGCCAGAGCGTGGCGTACACCACGATCGACACGAAGCTCGGTCGCGAGTGCGAGTTCGAGGGAATTGCCATCGACCGCGCCAGACAGATCGTACTCATGCCCTGCAAGAACGTCTCGAAGAAGGGGCCGAAGGGTCAGCTCGTTATCTATCGCTGGAGCCTGCAAGGCGGGCCGATGCAGAAGCCGTCGATGCTCACCGTTCCACTCACGCTGCTGATCGGTCCCAACGG
Source organism: Gemmatimonadaceae bacterium (assembly GCA_041747535.1). Classification (GTDB taxonomy): domain Bacteria; phylum Gemmatimonadota; class Gemmatimonadetes; order Gemmatimonadales; family Gemmatimonadaceae; genus UBA4720. The sequence continues at coordinate 5,367 of JBGTEZ010000012.1, read as the reverse complement.
CTGGAGGAGCCTCCATCCGTCCGACATGGCAATCGATCCGGTGACGAAGAACTACGTCATGATCGCTTCACAGGAGAAGGCGCTGATCGAGATAACCCCCGAGGGAGACGTGGTAAGCGCACGCCCGCTGCCGGAGGCGAGTGAGCAGGCCGAAGGAATCGCCATCACCAACGACGGAATCCTGATCATCAGCGACGAGGGCAACCGAAGCCTGGCGACGATCACCTTGTACCGCTGGCCGCTTCCGCCGACAGCCGGCGTGTCCGTGACGACACCCGTATCGGAAGCGAACCCGACTGACCCGGCGATCCTGCTCAACCCGAAGAACCTGGCGGAACAGCGGCGATGAGCGTTACGCGCCGCGTCCACCTCGGCGCGCTCGGGACATGGCTCGTTCTCGCGTCGCTCGCACCGGTCGGGATGACGTCGCAGGAGCGTCCAGCCGGCGCGTCGTCCCGGGATACCACCCTCGCGGCGAACGAGGGATTCCGGGCAGGGAGCATCCGCCGATTCTTCATGGGCGACAACTACCGTGACGAATGGGCGACGCCGATTACGGTTCCGTTCCTCGACCTGCGGACATACGGCGGGGGACTTCGTCCGACTCAGACCGGCGGCGGGTTCCAGACTTTGAACCTCCGCTTCGACGGCGGCGACGGCAGGAAGTACGTGTTCCGCCCGGTCAGAAAGGGTGTCTCGCTCCCGGATATCTACCGGCGCACGATCATCTGGGATATCATCGCCGACGCGCGGAGCTCGCTCCATCCGGTAGCGCCATTGCCGGGAACGCCTATTCTCGCCGCGGCGGGAGTGTTGCACCCGGCCACGCGCCTTTTCGTGATGCCGGATGACCCGCTTTTGGGCGAATTTCGCGAGGTCTTCGCGGGTCAGCTCGGAACGATGGAAGAGCGGCCCGATCAGCCGGACAGCGGGCGCGGGTTTGCCGGCGCGGTGAAGCTCATCGACAGTGAAGACCTTCTCGAGCGCATGAACGCCAATCCGCTCGACCGCGTCAACGCCAGGGCGGTGCTCACCGCCAGATTCGTTGACATGCTGCTCAACGACAACGACCGGCATCCCGATCAGTGGGCGTGGGCGCGCATGACCGATGCGCCGGACGCGCTCTGGATTCCCATCACGCGTGACCGCGACAAGGTGCTCCATTCGGAGGAGGGCCTCGTCCTCAGCATCGCGCGCCTGATCAAGACGAGCATCATGCCCTTCGATAGCAGCTACGGAAACGTGAAGGCGTTGATCTCTGATGCAATCGAGCTCGACCGCCGCCTGCTCGGCGGGCTCGAGAAACCGGTCTGGGACTCGGTTGCCGCGGCTCTCGTGCGGAAGATTTCCGATCCGGTGATCGATGCAGCCGTGCGTCGCATGCCGAGCGAGTACGCGTTCTCGTTCCCCGAGATGGCGGGGAAGTTGAAAGCGCGGCGCGACAGTCTTCCGACCCTCGCCCGGGACTACTACGAGCAGATCGTCAAGGTCGCTGACATCCACGGCACCGATGCGGGTGAGTGGGCGATCGTGAACCGTCTTGGCAACGGCATTGTCGATGTCGCGCTCCAGTCAGGCAACCGGCCGCCGTATTACCGCCGGCGGTTCGACCCGATCGAGACCAGTGAGATTCGCATCTATCTGCATGGCGGAGACGACATCGGGATCGTGCGCGGCGATATCGGACACGGCATACCGGTGCGCATCGTCGGCGGCGACGGCACCAACAGGCTGATCGATTCGACAGAGTCGCGAGGAGGGAGCAACAAGACGTACCTCTACGAATCAGGCACGGTTGTCGGAACGAGGTACGACGGTGACAGCCTCGACAAGCGGGAAATCGACGAGTCGCAGCTTCGCTTCAACAGGCTGCCGTGGGCGCTGGCCTACGGAGACATTGCTCCTCCACAGAAGGACCGCGGCGTGTCGCTTCAGCCGACCGGGAAAATCGGAAGCGGCCACGGCCTGGGTCTCGTCCCGCGCATTGGCATCCAGCGCTACAACTACGGCTTCAGATACGTTCCTTACAAGAGCATGATGATGGCGGACGTTGCATACTCGACGGCGATAAAGGGGTTCGACATCGGGGTCGGGTATGACCGGAGATTCGAGAGCTCATCGTTCCACCTTCCAGTCTCCGCCGGAATGTCCCAGCTCGAGGTCGTCGAGTTCAGCGGGCTTGGAAACGATCTGCCGGAGCCGACCGGTGATTTCTACGATGTCCGGCAGCGCCAATGGAGCTTCCGCCCGGCGTTCGGCTTCTCGCCGAACAGCAGGAGCGACATCTCTCTCGGGCCGATCGTGCGTTACACGAGCACCGACAGCACGGCCAATCGGTACATCTCACAGCAGCAGCCCTACGGGTTCGACACCTTCGCCCAGGCCGGCCTCCAGCTTCAGCTCCACTTCGACACGCGTGGATCGCCCGAGCTCTTCGACGTTGGCGGAAGAAATGTGCTGGTGGGGATGGGCGAAGGAGATCGCCTGCCGACGCTCTGGGGGAAGATCGACTTCGGCGCCAGCGCGTACCCCGGAATGCTCGATGCCGAGACGGCGTACGAGAAAATCGCTGGAGTCGCGTCAGCGTACCTGACGATCCCGTTCCTGACGCGGCCTGTTCTCGCTCTTCGCGGCGGCGGCGAGAAGCTCTATGGCAATTTTCCGTATTTCGACGCGGCGTTCATCGGCGGGTCACGGTCGCTGCGCACGGAGCACCGCCAGCGCTTCGCGGGTGACGCGTCTCTCTTCGGCACCACCGAGCTCCGCGTTCCGATCGCGACCTTCCCATTGTTGCTGCCCTGGAATGTGGGCGCGCTTGGGTTCGTCGACGTGGCGCGGGTGTACGTCGACGGCGACTCACCTGGCGGTTGGCATAAGGGAACCGGAGTCGGCCTCTGGATCGCCGTCGTCAGCCCCGACATCGGAATCACGATAGTGCGCACGAACAACCCCGATCGCCGAACGCTGACGAGTATCGGGTTCGCGTTCTAGACGTCGTGGACCTGCTCTCGCGCAGCTTCCCGCCACAGCGCGAATGAACCGGCTGATTCCCTCGCTCCCCGTGTTGCTGCTCTGCGTTGCCTGCAACGTTCGTGACTTCGGTCTGGAGCGAACGCCTCCCCCAGCCGACGCTCCGGCGCAGGAAGTGGCGCTGGCCGGAGCCAAGTTCATGATCGGGGCCGGTGATATAGCGCAGTGCGATGACCTTGGTGACGAGGCAACGGCAAGCCTCGTCGACAGCGTCCTGAGGGCGAATCAGGCCGTGAATGTGGAGACTGTCGTCTTCACTCTCGGCGACCACGCGTATCCGGAGGCCTCGAGCCGGTATCTGACGCAGTGCTTCACGCCGTCATGGGGCGATCCAAAAAAGGGGATCATGAAAGTCATTCGCCCCTCGGTCGGCAATCATGACTACATGTCGGAGCGCGCCGCCCCGACCTATCGGTATTTCGGCGATCGCATCGGTCCGCGCGGCAAGGGGTATTACAGCTACGACGTCGGCGACTGGCACGTGATCGTCCTCAACAGCGAGCTCGCCGTCGAGGGGACGGGCGCGGAGAAACAGGCCCAGCTCGCGTGGCTGCGGCAGGACATCGCGGATCACCGGCAGCTCTGCACGATGTCCTACTTTCACAAGCCCCTCTTCACCTCATCGTACCGCGAGGGAGTGACGGAAATGCGCGCGATCTGGACGATCCTGTACGATGCCGGCGTCGACCTGATTCTGGCCGGCCACGACCATCACTACGAGCGGTTCCTCCCGCAGAGTCCGGCCGGTGAGGCGGACTCGGTGAAGGGAATCGAGCAGATACTCGTCGGCACCGGTGGCGCGACTCTGCGCGGCTTTCGATCGCGTTTTGGCTTGAGCAGAAAGCTCGAGGGCAATTCGATCGTTCAGATTCAGGGTCACTTCGGGGTCCTGCTTATCACGCTCGGCAACACGGGCTATCGAACCGCGTTCCTCGATACCGAGGGACGCGTCTGGGACCGGAGCGGACGGCAATGCCACTGACCACCGGACGGCGCGCGATCGACACACTGATGAAGCGGCGCGCGCTTCTGACGCAGGAGATGGGCGAAGGCGCCGCATTTCCCCCCGAGCAGCTCTCCAGCAAACACCTCTTGCTGGCTCACGATTTCGCTCAGGCGGCGCACGCGCTCGAGGAGCCTCGGAAGGAGAGGCTGACGACGCGGGAAAAGTGGCAGCATCGCGGCGATGTCACGGCCGCGGTGATGTCGGCGGCGGCGTACCTCGAGGACCTGATCAGCGAGCTCTACGTCAACATGAGGAATCTGCCGCGGCCCAAGCTCGTCAAGAAGTTGCGCGCCTCCTCCAAGCCGGACGCGTCCAGAGTGCTGAACAAGTACCAGCTCGCGCTCTCGGTATCGGACGGCGACCCATTCGCGATGAGCACCCCTCCCTACTACGACGCGGATAGTCTCTTCCGGCTGCGCGATGGCCTGGTGAGCTACCTCAATTTTCGTCCCGTCGGACGCCGCGGGCTCCGCAGCCGCCTGGATGGAAAATTTCCGTTGAACCCGTACGCGCCGGAGCAGGCAGCATGGTTTCCGGACCGTTGTCTCGGAGCCGGGTGCGCGAGGTGGGCCGTGTCGGCCGTCGAAGTATTCGGTGACGACTTCCGCCGCCGTATGGGAATTCCGGCAAGGCCGCCGATAAATCGCGCGGGCACGCCACATGCGCCATCGGCTGATACCTGAACAAGGAGAACCGATGGCGAACGACAGGAACAACGAGCCACTGACCGATCCGGAAGACCCCGAGAACATTGTTATCGATACCACATCGACCGAGCCTTTGCGCGAGGCGACCATCGAGGAGCCGGTGGAATCAGACTCGACTCGCGAAGAGGACTCCGGCACCGCCGGCCGCGGCAAGTTCATCGCGCCGAAATTCGGCTCGGCGGGAAGCGGCGGCGCGGAGCTTGAGCCTGGCCCCGACAAAGGACCGAGATCGGCCTGATCGCGATTCTGGCGCCGGTCGCGCCGCAAGTCACGGCAACGTTTCGGGGCCTGGGTGTATTACAAGGGATGCGCCCGTCTCGAATTAGCCGCTGCCACAAATCCTTGAGTGTCTCAGGCGGGTTGAAGCTCGCGCCGCTGCTGTTAGCCCTGTCGGTAACGGCGGCGGCCCTCGAGGGTCAGGCTCCGAACGTCGGAGTCTCTCCCGCGCGGCCCGCCCCTGGGGCAATTGTGCGGCTGACCCTGGACGGCGCGCCGCGCGGCGGCGACTCGGTGATCAATGTCACCGGCACGAGGGCCGGCGAGCCCCTCCACTTCGTCACGGCGGGAAGTCAGACGTGGCGTGCCCTTGGCGCGGTTCCGATCGACGGCACCGACAAGGTGCGC
>JBGTEZ010000011.1:0-12089 GCA_041747535.1 Gemmatimonadaceae bacterium | reverse complement strand
AGGCAATCGAGAAATACGGGCACGTTCCGTTGCCACCATACATCACGCGCGCCGATCAGGAAGCAGACGTCGAGCGATACCAGACTGTGTACGCAACGGAAACGGGTTCCGTCGCGGCGCCGACCGCTGGCCTCCACTTCACGCCCGGGATGCTCGACTCTCTCGCAACCAAGGGTGTCAAGCGCGCCGATGTCCTGCTACACGTCGGCGCCGGAACTTTCAGGCCGGTCGATGTCGAGAATCCGGCCGATCACGTAATGCACGAGGAGTCCTTCACGCTGCCGCAATCAACAGCTGACACTCTCAACGAAACGCGCCGCGCCGGCGGAAAGATCTGGGCGGTCGGCACCACCAGCGTCCGCACCCTGGAGAGCGCGATCGGTGAAGACGGGACGTTGGCCGAGCGCTCGGGTGAGACGAAGATCTTCATCCGCCCGCCTTACGAGTTCCGCTCGATAGACCGGCTCATCACCAACTTTCACCTGCCGCGCTCGACGCTGATCATGCTGGTCGCTGCATTTGCGGGCTACGAGCTGATCATGCGTGCCTACCAGGAGGCAATTGCGGAACGATATAGACTCTACTCCTACGGCGACGCGATGGTCATTACGGAGGATTGATCGCAACGGAATAGCTCGCGGAAGTCACCCGGCCTACTCCCAAGAGCGGGGCTCCGTCAATCACCCGCAGTCGCCGTGGCATCGAGGTGGGCTACCGACGGATCGCTGTTGGTTGCCGAAAGCGAACCTCCCCTTTCCAGGCGCCCCCTCAGATTAGGCGGATGAAGTGTGTCAGGTAATGACCGGGTCGTGATGAGAAGGTTCGCCGCACCATTTCTTCTTATTGCCGTCGCATGCACGACGCCGGCTCCACCTGCCGACGTGGCGACGCGCGCTGACTCCGCAACCGCTGACCAGTCGCCGGAAGCGATCGCGGCCGGCCAGCGAATATTTCGCTTCGACACATTTGGCGATGAGCAGTTCTGGACGGACACTGCTCGCATGCACGAAGTCGTTCAGAAATCCGTCAGCCCCGCCACTGCACTGTCGGTCGGACTCAAGGTCGACTCCGACGCTATCCCCGCCGAGCTGGCAGCCGCGATCAAGGCCGGCAAGGTAGACCTGAAAGACCCGGCGACCACCGTCGCGCTGCTGAAGTTGAATGCGGTCGTAGGACTGAAAGGCACGGTCGCGACCGTGAATGGCAAGGACACACTCACGCGGTTGGGCATCACATGCGCGCTCTGCCACTCGACCGTGGACGACGCGTTCTCAGAGGGAATCGGCAAGAGGATGGACGGCTGGCCGAATCGCGATCTCAACGTGGGAGCAATCATCGCCCTGTCGCCCGCGATCACTCCCGCTCAGAGGTTGGTCTACAGCTCCTGGGGCGCGGGAAAGTATGACCCGCGATTCAACATCGATGGCAAGAATACGCCGCTCGTCCTTCCACCCGCCTATGGCCTCTCGAGGGTGACGAATGAGACCTATACCGCTGAAGGTCCCATCTCGTACTGGAACCAGTATGTCGCGGTAACTCAGATGCATGGCCAAGGTAGCTTTTCCGATCCGAGGCTCGGCATAACGATCAGCCAGACGCCCGACCTGGTTGCACCCAAACTGGCTGCGCTTCGCTCGTACCAGCACAGCCTCCCAACACCGCCACCGCCGGCAGGCAGCTTCGACGCCGCGGCCGCAGCACGCGGGAAGGAAATCTTCGGTCAATCGTGCGCCAGTTGTCACATCGGAGGGAGCGGCACGGATAACAACTCGGGCAAGCTCCACGCTCCCGCGGAAACCGGAATGAACCCGGCATACGCACTCAGAACCGCAAACAAGGCCTACCGGACGACCCCTCTCCGCGGACTATGGCAGCATGCGCCGTATTTTCACGACGGAAGCGCGGCGACACTGACCGCCGTCGTCGCGCACTACAACTCCGCTCGCGGACTGAAGCTGAGCGATTCTCAGCGTCGCGACCTCGTTGAGTACCTGAAGTCGCTCTAACGAGAAGATCTGCTCCTACGGCGGGGTAGCTCCGCTCACAACTCCCTGCGCCTCGAGCAGATCCGGCAGATCCGGATCGGCGTGCTTCCAGTTCACCAGCAGCTTCGAATAGGCCTCGACCGCGCCCTTTGAATCGCCCGCCGCAAGCCGGGCACGCGCCAGTCCAAGCAATGACTCGGACCGGTTGTGCCTCAGCTCCAGCTCCTTCGTGAACGCAACGATCGCTTCGTCAGGCCTGCCGGCCTGGAGCAGCGCATTGCCAAGCATCTCGAGCGCCGGCGGCAGATAGGGCGGACCCGCGGGCGATGTTTTCGCCTCGAGATCACCGGCAGCCTGCAAGAGCTCGATCGCTCCGGCTAAATCCCCCGAGTTCCTGGCGATGATCGCATTCGCGACGTTGAGCCCGATCGTGTAACTCGCCGGGCCATAGTCGCCGGCGAGCGCCGAGTCGCCGCGGCTTCGCACGCGATTCACCAGGGCGCGCGCGTGGGTGGTATCACCACGGATGGCCGAAGCGATTGCCTGCTCGAGCAGCGTCGTGCTCGTGAACCCGACCGCGCGCGGCGAATGGCCATCGTTCTGCCGGCCGGCGCTCGGGAGATCGATGGCACTCCAATCGCCGCTCGCGACCCGGTACTTGAAGGTCAGGTCCGGTCCCACCATTACCGCGTCACTGAACTGGGGGCCGAAGTCGGCGCCCCGAAGCACTGACCGTACGGTGTCGATCAGGGCCCGCGCCGCGCGATAGCGCCCCTGCTGGATGTACGCGTACTGAAGCCACGTCAGGCTGTGCCAATCGTTGCGAGTCGCGGGCACCTTGCTGGATGTAACCCACGCGCGTGATGCAGCCCACGCCCGCTCATTCGCCGCCGCGACATCGTCCCATAGCCCGACCTGCAGGAATATGTGTGACGGCATGTGAAGCGCATGCTCCGCGTCCGGCGCGATCTGCGCATATGCCCGCGCGAACGGCAGTCCGCGCTCGGCGCGACTGGGATCGTCGTACGCGTGAATGAGATAGTGCGAAGCGCCCGGATGGTTGGCGTTGGCCGAAAAAACGCGCTGAGCGTGCCTGATCGCCTTTTCCACCTCGGGAGCGCCCGCGCTGCGCGGGAGCTGAGCCCAGACTCCAAGCGAAGCGAGAGACGCGAAAGCCGATGCCTCCAGATCCGTCGGATAAGCCTGCGCCACCTCCTCCATCGTTTCCGCGAAGCGACGCACGCGGTCAATCTCCGGCGCCTCGGCGAACAGCGCCTCGACCGCCACTCCGTAAGCGCGCTCGCGCGGTGTCTTCGCTTTGGCAAGGCGCGCGTTGGCGCTCGAGCCCAGATGCCTCAGCGCCGCACGCGCGGCGGGTAGATCTTCCTGCCCCCACAACGGATGTCTGTAGGTAAGCGCTTCCATCCAGTATGCGAGCGCAAATCCTTTGTCTGCTTTCTGTGCGGAGCGGAACGCAATCGCCGCGTCGTAATATCCAAAGCTGTGCAGCAGCGCTATCCCGCGAAGAAACGGGGCCTGTGCCTGTCGAGCTCCTGAATTGGGGAAGGCGACGCTCCCAAGACGCCCGTGCGCCTCCGCTCCCTTTGCGACATGAGTGTGGTCATCCTGCGCGTGCGCCGGAAAGACGGCGGCAAGCGCAATGGCTGAAAGAACGAGAACGCGACCAATCATGGTAACTCCCGAAGCGCTATTCACGTCAAATACGATCGAGGCAGCTCGCATGGTTCACGTCAAATAAGATGGGGGCAGCGCGCTGATGTTGCACCAATTTCCGGGCTCACCGTGCAGGCGCCCATAGATTACGCCCATGCCCTTATCCGCGACGCGGGGAACTGACCGCCTCGGTTAGCTTGCTTCACCACCAATGAGCTTCGCATTCGAGATCGAGAACACCGCCGGTAGCGCCCGCGCCGGCGTCTTTTTCACGCCGCACGGACCGGTCGAGACACCGGCGTTCATGCCCGTCGGTACGCTCGCGACAGTGAAAGCGCTCGATCCCGACGATCTCGCCAGGATGGGCGCGTCGATGATCCTCGCCAACGCCTACCACCTTCATTTGCGCCCGGGCGACGACGTCGTCCGCCAGATGGGCGGGCTCCACCAGTTCATGCGGTGGGATGGGCCAATCCTCACCGACTCGGGGGGATTCCAGGTTTTCTCGCTCGCCCAGCTCCGGACGCTCAACGAAGACGGCGTGGAGTTCCAGAGCCACATCGATGGCTCGAAGCGTTTTTTCACGCCTGAGCTGGTGATGCAGATCCAGCGCAACCTGGGCGCCGACGTGATCATGCAGTTCGACCACGTCATTCCGGGTCAGTCCGACGAGACCTCCGCCCGCGACGCCAGCGAGCGCAGCATCCGCTGGCTGGCGAGATGTCTCGCCGAGCTCACGCGCCTCGAGAGCGCGCCCCCCGCGTTGCGGTTGATGCGGGCAGCGGAACCTGACAAGACAACCGTCGACATGCCGTACGTCGCCACTCGGACCGGGGAATTCGCCGAGCAGTCGCGACATCAGGCGCTGTTTCCGATCGTCCAGGGCGGTATCCACCCCTGGCTTCGGCGGGATGCGGCGGCGGCTATCGCTTCAATGCACGACTGGGCTGGATACGCGATCGGCGGACTCTCTGTCGGCGAGGAAAAGCCCGCCATGCACGAGATCCTCGAAGTGGTCGACGAAGCTCTGCCCAGGACTCACCCGCGCTACCTCATGGGAGTCGGATTTCCCGAGGACCTCATCGAGGGAGTGCGCCGTGGGGTGGATCTCTTCGATTGCGTCGCGCCAACCCGCATGGGCCGGAACGGCGCCGTTTTCACGCGCGAAGGGCGGCTGAACATCAAGCGCGCCGAATTCCGGACTGATCCGAGGCCTTTGGATCCCGGCTGCGACTGTGCGGCGTGCTCGCGGTTCACCCGCGCCTACATCCGGCACCTGTACATCGCCGACGAGATACTCGGGCTCCGCCTGCTCTCCCTGCACAATGTACATTTCCTGCTGTCGCTCATGCGCCTGGCGCGTGATGCGATTAGAACTGGAACGCTCGAAGAGTGGTCGCGCGAATGGCTGTTGCGCGTCCGCGCCACCTCTCCGGTAGAAGTCTGAAACCACCCTCGCCCAAAACATGTCAAGCAATCCAATCATCGGCTCCATTTTCATGTACGGAGCCATCTTCGCGATCTTCTATTTCATACTCATCCGTCCGCAGGCGCAGACCCGAAAGAAGCACGACGAGATGGTTCGCAATCTCAAGAAGGGCGACGAGATCGTGACTACCGGCGGGCTCATCGGCGAAGTGCTGTTCATCAAGGAGATGAGCGGCGACGCCAAGGGAGTTGCCGGACTCGAGGATCGCGTGACGATCAAGTCTGGAGAAACGCGAGTCATCATCGAGCGCGGTCGCATCGCCAAGATCAACCGGCCGGCGACGGCCGCGAACGCTTCCGCCGGGTGAGCATCCTCGACATCCGGGTGCTGGGTGACTCGGTTCTTCGCAAGCCGACGACGCGGGTACTAGAGGTCACGGCGGAAGTGCGCAGTCTGATCGCGGACCTGTTCGAGACGATGTACGCCGCCGAGGGGATCGGGCTCGCCGCGCCGCAGGTGGGACGCACGGAAAGAGTGGCGGTGGTGGATGTCGAGGGAAGAAAATTCGCGCTCATCAATCCCGAGATCGTCGGCTCAGAGGCTCCGTCGGAAAAGGCGGAGGAAGGCTGTCTCTCGATTCCCGACATCTATGGTGACATCGAGCGGCCGTCGCAGGTGACGATTCAGTTCACCGACGAGAACGGCCAGGGGCGCGAGGTGACCGCCACCGCGTTGCTCGGCCGCTGCTTCCAGCACGAGATCGACCACCTCGATGGCAAGCTCTTCATCGACTACCTGAGTCCGCTCAAGCGGAGGTCGGCATTGTCGAAGTGGGAAAAGGCGAAGGACGAATATCCGGGCAACATCAGGAAGGTGCGCACCGAGCCGGCTGGGGCGCACCACCAGCCGGATAGCGAGGAGATGTAGTGCGCATTCTTTTCTGGGGTACGCCCGACTTTGCCGCCCCGCCGCTGCGGGCACTCATGGGCGAAGGCTTTGAAGTCGTAGGGGTCGTCACACAGCCCGACAAGCCGCAGGGCCGCTCGCGTGAAATAATTCCATCGCCGGTCAAGCAGATCGCGCTCGAGGAGGAGCTGCCGCTCTTCCAGCCGAAGAACGCGCGCGATCCGGAGCTGCTCGAGATGCTCAACGTGATCAAGCCCGACATCTCGATAGTCGTCGCTTACGGGCACATCCTCCCGAAGAACATCATCGATCTCCCGTCGAAGGGAACTCTCAACATTCACGCATCGCTCCTGCCGGCGCTGCGCGGCGCGGCGCCGATCCAGGCCGCGATTCGGCAGGGACTCCGCAAGACCGGGATCACCATCATGCGGATGGTCCCGGCGCTCGACGCCGGACCCGTACTGGTGCAGGCCGAGACCGAGGTCTACGACGATGAGACTTACGGCGAGCTGAAGACGCGCCTGTCCGAGCTCGGCGCGCTGGCGCTCCTCGAGGCGCTTGCTTTCCTCGCGGCGGGGAAAGCGACAGAGACGCCGCAGGACGAATCGCGCGCGACATACGCGCCGAAGATCAATCGCGACAGCGGCCGAATCGACTGGAAGCAGAGCGCGATCGAGATCGCGCGTCTCATCCGCGCGTATGACCCGAAGCCCGGCGCGTTCACCACGTCGGAGAAAGGCGACATCAAGCTGTTCGGGCCAAAGGTGATGGACGGAATCAACGGAAAACCGGGAGAAGTGATCAAGGTGACAGGCGAGCTCGTCATCGCCGCCGGCACCGATGCGGTTCGTATCACCGAAGTGCAGCCGACGGGGAAGAAGCGGATGGCCGCGCACGACTGGGCGCGCGGACGTGCCGCGAAAGTCGGCGACAGGTTCGGAAGCTGACTCAGCCCGCCGCCAGCGCCGGGCACGAGACGGCGATGCCGGCATTTCCGGTGGTGCACGCCGTGACCAGCGACGAGATCATGCTTCGGCCCGGGTTTCTCAGGAAGGCCAGGGCGGTAATGACCGTTCTGGGTGACAAGGGCGCAATACACGTTCGCTCCCAGCTGCTGGATTCCCCTACGCTTTTCGGTATTACGCTCGACCTTCTGCTGCTGCACGCGGAGACCAGGTGCTGGTGCATCGTCAACGACCGGGTGGACATCGCGCTGGCAGCGGGTGCGCACGGTGTTCAGCTGACCGCCAAGTCGCTCAAGCTCTCCGATGTGCAGAACATCGCGCCGGCCCTCCGCATCGGCGCCAGCGTTCACTCCACCGGGGAAGCGGCGGAAGCCGAGCAGGCGGGGGCGGACTGGTGCGTGGCCGGACACGTCCTTGAGACGCCGTCGCACCCCGGAGAGCCGCGGCGCGAGAGCAACTTCATCAATGAGCTGGTGGCGGTGGTAAGCATTCCCGTGATCGCCATCGGCGGAGTGCGTCCCGAGCACGTTAAGCTGCTCGTTCACAAGGGCGCCCACGGCATTGCCGCAATACGGGGAATCTGGGACGACGAGAATTCCGAACTCGCCGCCAGCCGCTATCTTTCACAGATATGATGGGGACAGCAGTATCAGAGCAGAAAGTCGCTCTCACGGTCAACGGCGGGCGTCGCGAGATTCCCGAAGGGTGGAGCCTGGCCGATCTCCTCGTGTCGCTTGCGCTCGATCCACGCATGGTGGTGATCGAGCACAACGGCGCCATTCTGCGTGACCGCGAAAGTTTCTCCCGGGTCCCGCTCGCCCGAAACGACTCCATCGAGATCGTTCACTTCGTCGGTGGCGGGTGACCGGGTGGCGCACGCAGATCTGCTGTCGCGAGAGAGCGCGACTCGAGACGATCCGCAGCCATTCGTAATCGCGGGCCGCGAGTTCCGCTCGCGCCTGATGGTCGGCACCGGAAAGTATCCCTCCAACGCGAAGATGATCGAGGCAATCGAGGCATCGGGGGCGGAAGTCGTCACCGTCGCCGTGAGGCGCGTCGATCTCGATCGGAACAAGGACGAGGGAATGCTGCACCACCTCGATCCTGACCAGTATTTCCTGCTCGCCAACACCGCGGGGTGCTACACTGCCGCCGAAGCGATCCGCTACGCCCGGCTGGCGCGCGCCGCCGGCTTCAACGAGTGGGTGAAGCTCGAAGTGATCGGCGACCAGGAAACGCTCCTGCCCGATACCGTCGGACTCCTCGCCGCGACCCAGGCACTGGTCAGCGAAGGCTTCAAGGTGATGGCCTACACCAACGACGATCTGATCACGGCGCTCCGGCTCGAGCAGGCGGGAGCGGTCGCGGTGATGCCGCTCGCATCGCCCATCGGTTCCGGCCTCGGGATGCTCAATCCACATGCGATTCGCACCATCAAGGCGCGCCTCAAGGTTCCCGTCATCGTCGATGCGGGAGTGGGCACCGCATCGGACGCGTGCATCGTGATGGAACAAGGCGTGGACGGAATATTGATGAACACCGGGATCGCGGCCGCTGCCGATCCGGTGCGGATGGCGACTGCGATGCGGCAAGCGGTCGAGGCCGGACGTCTCGCTTATCTCGCCGGCAGGATGCCGCGCCGGGAAGTAGCCGTGCCGTCTTCGCCCGTTACCGGGATGCTCGGATCGTGAGCGCCGACGCAATGACCGCCCCCGCCATCGGCGGCGTCACGGTCGCGCGCGTAGTCGCCTCCGAGATTTGCGCCGACCTGAGGCGTGGCGAGTTTCTCGATCAGTCGTTCGACCGGCGGATAGCGCCGCTCGATGCCCGCGACCGCCGCTGGACACGCGAGCTCGTGTACGGAATGCTGAGGCGGCGGGCGTGGATCGACACCATTCTTTTGGACCGGGTGCGTGGCGGACTACAGCGCCTCGATGCCGACGTCGTCGACCTGCTCAGGCTCGGTGTCTACCAGCTCACGAACATGGGAAGTGTGCCCGCCTACGCGGCGATCGCTCAAACAGTCGAGCTCGCCAAGCGGAAACACGGTATCGGCGCGAGCAAGCTCGTAAACGCCGTGCTGCGTCGCACGGACCGTGAGCGGGAAGAGCTGAATCCCACGCTTCCTCCCGATGCGGTGGATGCGCTGGCGCTCAACTTCTCTCACCCGCGCTGGCTCGTTGCCAAATGGATGGAGAGGTGGGGCGAGCAGGACACCGCGCGTCTGCTCACCCTCAATAATTCCGAGGCGCCGCTGATCGTGCGTCCGTTCGGAGTGGTGCGCGAGCAGCTCGAGGCAATGCTCGAGTCGGCGGGAGTGAACGTCGCCGACGCGCCGTATGTGCCTGAGAGCATCGGAATCTCGGGCGGTATCACTCTCACCGAGCTGGGAGCCTTCAAGAAGGGCTTGTTCTTCGTCCAGGATCCGGCCGCGACGCTCGTGACCGACTACGCGGCGATCGAGCCTGGCTCGCTCGTCGCCGATCTCTGCGCGGCACCCGGCGGCAAGACGCTCGAGCTGTCGCGAACGGCCAGCGCTGTGTTCGCGAGCGACAAATCGGTGGTGCGGCTCCAGCGGCTGCTCGCCAATCAGCGCCGGCTAGAGACACCGAACATATATCCCTTCGTCGGCGATGCGCGCGCGCCGGCGGTACGGCCACTCGACGCGGTGCTCATCGATGTTCCGTGCACTGGAACGGGCACCTTCCGCCGGCACCCCGATGCGAGGTGGCGCCTCAAGGTTTCCGATATCGCGGTGATGTCGGCGCTACAGAAATCCATTCTGCGATCGGCGGCTAAAGTCGTGCGCGTTGGCGGCCTCCTCATCTACAGCACCTGCTCGCTCGAGCCCGAAGAAAACGAGGAGCAGATCGAGACGTTCCTCGCCGGTAATTCCAGCTGGAAGCTGGAGCCGCCCCCTGAGGACGCGGTGCCGAAGGAGGTCCTCGACAACGGAATGCTTCGCGTCCTCCCGCAACGCCACGGCACCGACGGCGCCTTCGCCGCGCGATTGCGCAGGGTCGCTTAGTGGCCCTCAATCTCCGCGCGCTCCCGCGGCGCGCGTTCCCATATCTGATCGTGGCCGTCGGCGGATTTCTCCTCTCCTACGTCGCGATTTTTTTGTTCGCGTTCCCCGCCGAAGTTCTCCCCGACGAGGGAATTCTTCCGAACGTCGTCGGAAAATCGTACTCCGAAGCCGCGGGAATTCTCGACAAGGCGGGCTTCATCGCGCAGAAGGGAGAAGCGCGGATTCACCGCACCGTTCCCGAGGACGTCGTAATCCAGGAAGATCCTCCGGCAGGAAGCAGGCAGAAGCGCGGCATCGCGGTGATTCTGGCCGTGAGCGCCGGACAGCGGAGCGCCGAAGTTCCGGTCACGACGAACATGTCGCAGCAACAGGCGCGCATCGCGATCGAGAACACCGGCTTGACCATGGGTACGGTGACCGAGCAGCTCAGCGACCAGCCGCGCGGCCTCGTCATTCAGAGTGATCCGCCTGCCGGCACCAAGATCGAGCTGCCGGGCGTCGTGAACGTCATGTTGAGCAAGGGTCCCGCGACGGTGGTGATGCCGGACCTGTACGGCCGCACCCTCGGAGAGTCATTGTCGATGATCGAGCAGCTTGGGCTGCGCGTAGCTGGCCGCTCCCGCGACACCAGCTCGATTCAGCCCGAGAACACTGTGATCCGTCAGTTGCCAGCCGCGGGGAACACCATTCGCGCCGGCGGCCCGGTGAGCCTCACGATCTCGCACTTCCCCCCGCCGCCACAGCTGCGGATCGATACGGGGTTCGCACCGCTGCCCCCTATCCCAACACCGGGGCAATGACGGTTCGAATCGCCCCGTCGATTCTGAGCGCCGACCTGGGCAAGCTCGCCGACGAGATCGCAATGTGTGAAGCCGGCGGCGCCGACTGGATACACATCGACGTGATGGACGGACGCTTCGTTCCGAACCTGACCTTCGGCGCCAAGGTGATCGAGTCGGTGCGAAAGCTGACGAAGCTCCCACTCGATGTTCACCTGATGGTCGTGGAGCCGGAGAATTATTTCGAGAGCTTTGCCGCGGCCGGCGCGAACGGAATGTCGATTCACACCGAGGTATCTCCACACCTTCAGCGCCAGCTCAATCGCATTCGCGAGCTGGGATGCAGAGCCGGTGCGGTGGTGAATCCAGCCACGCCGCTCACCGCCGTCAGCGAAGTGATACCCGACCTCGACCTGCTCCTGGTGATGACGGTGAACCCCGGGTTCGGGGGACAGAAGTTCATCGCCGGCTCAATCGACAAGGTGCGGAGAGCGCGGGAGATGCTCGCCGACAACGGAAGCAACGCATTCCTGGAAGTAGACGGAGGGGTCGACCGGAAGACAATCGCGAAAGTCTGGGAGGCGGGCGCGGACACTTTCGTGGCGGGCAACGCGATCTTTGGCGCTAAGAATCCGAAGGCAGAGATCGGCGAGCTAAGGGCGCGCTGCACGACTCAGGTATGACCGGACGGCGGCAGCTATATCTGGGTCTGGTGGTTGTTGCGATAGTCAGCGGCATCGCCTTCAGCGCCACCAAACACCTGCGGCGTGAGCTCTTTCCCATCGCGCTCGGCAGCAAAGCGCCGGATTTCACCGCGATCACCATCGATTCGGCTCCGCGGCAGCGTAGCCTTTCCGACTACAAGGGACAGGTGGTGATGGTCAACGTGTGGGCCACATGGTGCCTCCCCTGCCGCGTCGAGATGCCGAGCATCGAGGCACTCCATCAGGCCTACGCGTCGAAGGGCTTCAAGGTCCTGGCGGTGAGCGTCGACGATCCGGGGCACATCGCAACGATCCGGGCATTCGCGCAACAGTACAAGCTCACGTTCGAGATCCTCCACGATCCTGACAGGAAAATCGTTGAGCAGTACGACATCCTTGGATACCCGGAAACGCTCATCATCGGCCGCGATGGAGTGATCAGGAAGAAGCTGATGTCGGCGACGGACTGGAACTCCGCTGATCATCGGGCGCTGGTAGAGAGACTGCTGGCCGAGCGGGTGGAGTAGCGGGAGATGACGCTGATGCTCGGGATCGAGACTTCATGCGACGAGACATCGGCGTCGGTCCTCGAGGGAACCGGTGACGATGTGCGGCAGAA
>JBGTEZ010000010.1:0-3681 GCA_041747535.1 Gemmatimonadaceae bacterium | reverse complement strand
AAGATCGCAGGCGATTCCCGCGCCGGAGTCTCGATGATAGAGCAGATGGTTGTCGTAACGATCATCGGTCTGTTGACCGAGATCGCGGCTCCCTGCTTCTCGGACGCCCTGCACAAGCGGGCGACGTCGGCGGCTTCCGATCAGTTCGTAATGGCGCACGGCCTCGCCCGTTCGACCGCCCTAAGGTACGGTCGCGTCTCGCAGCTGCACATCGATGCGCCGGCAGCCAAGTTCTGGGTCGAGGTGGATACCAGTGGCAAGGGTCAGCGTGCCCTCGTGACCTATGCGCACAGCGTCAACACCGGCGGGCTGACGATGACGAGTAATCGCGTCCTCCTCTGCTTCGATCCGCGCGGACTCTCCTCGACGAGCGGCAGCTGCCAGCCCGGAGACGCGCAACTGATCTTTTCCTCGGCCGATAAAGTCGACACCGTCCGCATCACGGCGCTCGGAAAAGTGCTGCGATGAGAGCGGCATCGAGAAACCTCCCCGAGAGACCTGACAAAGCACGCGATCGCCGTGGCATGTCGCTCGTCGAAGTACTCGTCGCCGTCACCCTGCTCGGAGTGGCGATGCTGAGTCTCGGCGCGGCCGCGGGCTTCGGCGTACGTCAGATGGGATTGGCGCGACAGGATCTCCAGTACGCCGCCGACGTGCAGCAGGAAGTGGACAGTCTTTCCGGCTTGACCTGGAACAGCGTGACGAATGGATCGGCGAATGTCCGGGGACGCGCCTTCAACTGGACCGTCTCGACTCCGAACGCGAATTCGCGCCTCGTCACCGTCGTCGTCCAGCGTCGGGGGCACCAGGATCCAACCAGGATCTTTCTGGACACGGTCGTCGTCTACATGGCGAAACCGACGCCCGGATCGTGATTAACAGAGCTGGCATGCCGACACCGCGGAGCCGCCGCGGATTCACGATCATCGAGCTCCTCATCTCGATGATGATCGGTCTCATCGTGCTCGGCGCCGTCTACCAGCTGATGATCACTCAGAGCGCCGGCTATGGGAAGCAGCGCGAGCTCGCCGACGTGCGCGAGACCGCGCGCAGCGCCGCGACGCTTCTTTCCTGGGACCTCCGCCACGCCGCGACTGGCGGAAGCGCGATCGCCGCGATGAGCCCCAGCGCGATCACGCTTCGCTCGGTACGCGGCGTCGGGGTGGTGTGCGCCAAGCACCCTACTCTTCCCCGCTACGCGCTCTCGCAGACAACCGGCAAGATCGAGGCGACTTCGAGCGACAGCGCGCTGGTGTTGCAGGTCGGACGTGACCGGTGGCAGCGGGTGAAGGTGACAAGCGTCGGGACGCCGGCCGCGATGGGTGTCGCCAGCTGCGCGTGGACGGGCTCGCCGGCGCCGGACATTGTCGTCCAGATCGCGGTCAACTCCAAGTCTGACACCATCTCCATCAAGGTCGGAGCGCCCTTCCGCGCGTACCGGCGAGTGGAGTACACGCAGTACCTCCTCGGCGGACGCTGGTGGCTCGGACGCAAGGTTGGAGCGGCGGCCGGCTACGAGCAGCTGACCGGGCCACTGCTCGCTTCGACCGGGCTGAGGTTCTCGTACTTCGACACGCTGGGAGCCCCGACGGCGACACCCGCGTCCGTCGGAACGGTCGCCTTCACTCTGAACGCGGAGAGCTACAAGAAGGCCCGTCTCAACACCGGCGCGTACGCATATCAGCGTGATTCGCTATCCACCAAAGTCCTACTCCGCCGATGAGGCACGACCAACAAGGTTTTTCGCCGCCTATGATGCACCACCACCAGCGTTCTTTGCCCCCTGTCATGCAACGCCGCGAGAAGCGAGAAGGCTTCGTTCTGATGGCGGTGATATTCGCCATCGCAATCATGAGCCTGGTGGTGATCGTTGCATTCACGACCTCGGACGACGAGCGCAGGTCTGCACGGGCGTCGCGCGAATCGACGCTCGCGCTCTATGCCGCCGAAGCCGGCCTGCGCGCCACGCTCGGCAACTGGCCTGCCGCGCCGACGGCGGCTCTGAATCCGGGTGACAGCGTCGATCTCGGCTGGACGAGCATTCCCAACAATGGGAAGTACCGTGCGGTGATCCAGCGCGTGGACAACGGCGGCTTGCGACATTACTCGGTGGTAGTGAGCGGACGCCGCGCCAACAGCTACGGCGGCCAGAGCAGCGTTCTCGCGGTGGTGGCGGGTGAATCGCGGTTCAAGGCGGCGATCGCGAGCCAGGGACCCGTGTCGATGACCGGAAGCTCGAACGGAATCATCGACGGATACGATTCGGACAATGCGCCCTACAGCCCAACGACAGGTGACACCACTCTGGTTGTGGGCAACGGGTCGATTTCCCTTTATAACGCGTTTACCGTCAGGGGAGACGTCAAAGCGGTGAGCACGATCTGGAACACCTCAGGGGTAACGGGTGACGTCAAGCCATTCGCTCCGCCGTTTCCGGTCAACCCGGTCCTTTCCTGCCCGGCCGGCGGCTACAGCACCGGCATCAAGACCAACTCGAATATCAACTACTCCTCCACGACCGGCGTTCTGTACGTCGAGGACAAGGGAAAGCTCAAGCTGAAGGGAGCGAATCAGTACCACTTCAGCCGGCTGCTGGTCGCGGACGGTGGAAGCGTCGAGATCGATGGAGACGGACAGCGCGTGGACATCTTCGTCGACGACTGGCTGGCGTTCGCGCCGGGGACGATCGAGAACACATCGGGAAAACCGACCCAGCTCGCGTTCTGGGCCTGCAGCGCACCGTCGAATCCGCAGACGTGGTACGTGGCGGGCGGGAAAGATGCGTTTTACTCCCTCTACGCCCCCAATCATGAAATCCAGTTCCTGACGGGTGGTGGCTCGGCCAACAACCACGTTTATGGAGCGATGGTAGGTGCCTCTTTCGTGCTCCCGAGCGCGATGAGGCTGCACTTCGACGCCGCGCTCACACGCATGCCGTCGAGCAAGCTCAAGACTCTTTCCGGATCCTGGGCGCAGCTGCCCGCGAACTGACGCATACTTTTCGTTCGCGATGGGCCCCGCACCAGAGGGCCCGGGGCGCCAAGCGGCTCACTTGACCGGGTTGTCGGAGCTTATCCCCAGCTTTTTGCGGGTGAAGGGCCGAGCAAATGCCGCGGGCGGATTGTGCGCGGTAGCGAGGTCGTACGCTTTTCGGTAGAGCGCGGCTGCTTTGTCCTGTTGTCCGGATCTCTCGTATGTCGTTGCGAGCAGCACGTGCATGAAGGGATCACGATCGTTGCCGCGCATTGCGACGGCCCTGGTCAGCTCGGCCTCAGCGGTCTTGAGGTCGTTTGTGTAGAGCGCGACGTAACCCACCAGGTACGGGAAGAAGCGCTCCTGTTGCGATTTCATCGCCGAATCGGAGTCGAGGGCGCGACGGGCGGCATCGACCTGCCGCTTTGCCTCGGCGGCGTCTCCTCGCCGGGCCGCGAGTCGCGCCAGCGCGTGAGCAAGGCGGAAGTCCCAGAGAACCCTTGGATGGGTGCGAGGCTCCGGCTCCTTGAGACCCAGCTCGCTCCCGAGGCGGTAATACTTCTCCGCCGTGTTCAGGTCTCCGACATCGATGCAGACGCGCGCCGCCTCGTTTGCCATCTCGCCCTGCTGGTAAAACGCGTTCTGCGGCTCTTCGCGCTCCCGCGTTTTCCAGTACGCGATCACCATCTCCTCGTAACGCACCGTGTT
>JBGTEZ010000009.1:0-5770 GCA_041747535.1 Gemmatimonadaceae bacterium | reverse complement strand
ATCGCGCGGGCTGAGTCGTCAGGACGCCAGGGAAACGGCGACGATTCCAATCCGGGCAATCACCGCACGAGCGGCGACGTTTCATCGGTATCCTCAAGGCTACAGCGCCGGTCGTTGAGTCCAGGCAATAATGGTAGCCGGGGGACGGACAAGCAAAACCCTGGTCGAACGCGATGGCGGCTTCCACACAGGTGACCGTTTGTGAGGACCAAGTGGAGCTTGCACTTCGATAGCTAATTAGCTATCATACGGAATGCCGACTCGGAGCGACGCCGGCGATCTACTTTCCTCGGCCCGCCAAAGATCAGGGATGTCCCAGCGCGAGCTGGCCCGGCGGGCGCGAACCGCGCAGTCCGTCGTCGCGCGCATCGAGTTGTCCGAGACCAGCCCTTCCTGGAAAACGCTCGCCCGCCTGCTCAAGGCCGCGGGATTCGAGCTCGCGGCCACGTTGCGGAGGGTTCGTGTCGACCCCGCCATGCTCGACGACGTACCACGCATTCTCGCGCTGAGTCCCGAAGAACGGCTCCGTGAAGTCGCCCACGTGAGCCGTTTCATCTCGGCGGCACGACGTGTCTGAAATTGCGCCGCTAGATCCCGAGCGATTGATACGCGCTCTGACGAGGAACCGCGTGAAGTTCGTGCTGATCGGAGCACTCGCTGCCCGACTTCACGGCTTTCCACGTCTCACCGCCGACGCTGACATCACTCCCGCCGGAGACAAGGCCAACCTCGAACGGCTTGCATCGGCGCTCAAAGACCTCGATGCGAGGGTCTACACGGAGTCCGTTCCAGAGGGACTCGCCTTCGATCGGTCCGCTGCCGCACTGGGCCGAGCGCGGATGTGGAATCTCGTGACGAACGCCGGCAGACTCGACATCGCGTTCACGCCCGCCGGGACCAAAGGCTATGAAGACCTGGCCGCGGACGCGGAGAAGTTCGAGGCGTTCGGCGTGGAGTTCCTGGCAGCATCGCTGGACGACATCATTCGCTCGAAGGAAGCGGCGGGTCGCGACAAGGATCTCGACGATGTCGTCTTGCTGCGGGCGCTGAAGCGAGTCACGAAGTAGCGTTTCAACGCTCCGCGTACGTCTCAATGGTGTTGGGAACGAACGAGCGCACAGGGAGATACCTGTGCGCTCTTCTATTCCACCGGCGGTGCGATCTCTATTGCGGCGGGCCGAGCATGACCTCGAACGGACCCTGCCCGTGGAGCTGAATCACAGAAGGACCCGACGCGGCACTTCCGCCAAAGTGAGCGTGACGGGGCGGGATATAGAGATAGTCGCCCGGCCCGTAATTCTTGAGGCTGTTCCAGTCGGCCGTGTTGCCCATGCCGAGCTGAAAGGTTCCGGAGACCACCGTCAGGTTCTCGGCGCCGGGGTGCCAGTGAACCGGAAATTTGTAACCCGCGGGAAATGGCAGCCGCAGCACGTATGCACCGGGCTTGCCCGGGTCGCCCTGGACCAGTGCGAGCTTCATCCCGGGATTGAAGCCGGGCGGCGTGAAGTCGCTCCAGGAGAGACTGCTGTTCGCCACGATGTTCATGTTCGGCGCGTACGCGACCGCAGCCGGCGCGCCCGGCATCGGCATTGGCATAGTGGTCACCGGAGCGTCGACCGCCATGCGCCACTGCCCGGCGACTTTGTGCCAGATCGCAGTGTAATTGCCGCTGTCGGTAACCTTGCCCTGCGGGGTGTCGAACGTCAGCGCATACGTGCCGACGTCGGTCGCAACGGTCGGGCTCACCACATCGATCTTGCTCGGCGTAACGCTGAGCGAGACGCCGGGCGTCTTGAAGAACTCGGCGAGGGCACCATGGATTCCCGAGGTTCCGCTTGCCAGCGGGGAATTCGACATCATCACGACGGCGTCGGGCGTGTAAAACGCCGAGACCCGGCTGGCATCCCGCGCGTTGAACGCCGTGACGAAGTCGTTCGTGACGCCGCGGATTGCCTGTTCCTCGCTCGCCTGGTTGAGCGGCATCGTGGTACACGCGCCCAACGCGAGCGCTGCCAACGTCATGATACGCATTCGGTGCAGGTCTCTCATGTCGCCTCTCCGAGGGTGGGTGTCGAAAATGGGAGAAGCCAGTTCCCTCCGCCAGGGTCGGCAGTAGAAGTTGAAGGTTAGTATTAACGCATCCATTCCCCACGCCATGACCGCTGCCGCCACCCCAGGATCTGAGACGCCATTCACACTCCTGTATCCGGATCTGGAAGGAGAGCTAAAAACAACTCGGCGTGTCCTCGAGCGAGTGCCTGATGGCAAGGACGACTGGCGCCCGCACGAGAAGTCGATGACACTCGGAGGACTGGCTACGCACTTAGCGCAGCTTCCCGGCTTCGGGATCGCGATGCTGACCAGCGACGAGTTCGACCCGATGAACCGCCCTCCGGCGGCGAAACCCGCCAGCACCGATGAACGACTGAAGCTGTTCGACCAGGTGAGCGGGAAGTTGCAAGAGCTGTTTCCCAAGCTCACCTGGGATCAGACGAAGGTCGTCTGGAAGATCAAATCCGGTGGTCAGGTCTTCGTCGAGGGTCCACGCGGGGTGATGCTTCGCAGCGCGCTGATCACCCACATGGCGCACCACCGCGCGCAGCTCGGCGTCTATCTTCGCCTGCTCGGCGTTCCGATCCCCGGCAGCTACGGACCTTCGGCGGACGAGGCGGTGGGGCGGTAAGTCTCACCCCTACTGATAGAGCCCCTGCGATAGAGACTGCCGCCGCTCCTCGAGCTCCTGTTGCAATCGCAGCTTGCTGATTTCATCCATCAGCTTCTCGGCGCGGCGTCGCAAAACGCGGAGCTGTTCCTCGTCCGTCCACTCCTCGGGGACAACCATCTCGACCAGAGGCAGCACGCCGTCGGTTATCTCGGGAGGTATGAGGAACTCGTTTGAGGGCGCAGGGACACCGCTGATCTCCGGCACCTCCGGTACGTCGGGTACGTCTGGTACGTCCGGCACCATCAGCGGCTCACCATCATGCGAGTATCTGTCGCGCCAATCGTGACGCTCGTACGAGGGCGGCCTCTCCGCGACGACGGCATCCGAGGCCTGTATCTCCGCAGGCTTCTGCGCTGCATGGTAGTTGGAGATGGGCAG
Organism: Gemmatimonadaceae bacterium; assembly: GCA_041747535.1. Classification (GTDB taxonomy): domain Bacteria; phylum Gemmatimonadota; class Gemmatimonadetes; order Gemmatimonadales; family Gemmatimonadaceae; genus UBA4720. Next base: position 2,667 of record JBGTEZ010000009.1, on the reverse strand, counting down.
CAGCAGCACTCCGGCCGTGAGCACCGGGACCAGCTTGAGCTGAACGCGGTGGCTCGCGACCATCACCGCCAGGACAGTAAGCCCGAGCGTTCCGCCGAGGAGGGGAGGGGGAACCGATTCGAGGATCCGCGGAACCGCGGCAACCACTGCTTCCTGTGCCTTCATCAGTGGCGGCCGCTGTGTCGCATCGATAGTCCTCGCAGTCAGTGCGGCGCTGGTGCCGGGGCGAACGGCGTACGGGTCAATGGAGTATCCGTCCGAATGCTGAGCGATCTTCATTTGCGTACCCTCCGTTTGCCCCTACGCGACCGCCCCGCAAAAAGTTCCGGGCGCCGGAAAGGCGGTCATCTCCAACTCCTCGGTTTGGATTCGACATCCAGATGAGCGCTTTCGTTGTAAACGATCAGCCCGCGGATGCCGTTCATTTCACTACGAATTCCTTGTGCATCCCGAGCACATGGTGAGGCTTGCCGTCCTTCTTGTCACGGGTGAAGCAGACGAATCCGTACCTTCCGGGCGGGAAGGTCCCCTCGATCACGACCGTCTTTCCCGGCGGGATGTCGGTGAGCCCGCCCATCGGACGTGCCGGAATCGTCTTTCCATTGGGTTTCTCGCCCCAGGCGGCAAACTGCACGTTCGATTGTCCCGGGCCGAATCGGTTTATGACGAGCTCGTGCGGCTGGGACGCGCTGTTCGTCACTGCAATCACGTGGCGGCCGCTGGTGAGCGGACGTGACAGGACGAAGTCGTAATCCTTGAGCGTGATGGTAAGGTCCGCCTTCGGCAGCACCGCGGCGGAACGTTTCACGGCCGGTGTCACGGTAAATCCCTTGATCATTCCCAACATGAAATGCGGGGCGCCCTTGGGTGTCGGGATCACGCAGAACGCGGCGTACTCACCAGGATCGAGCACCAGCGTCGCGTTGGATTCACCACCGCCTGCCACTGGCGCGTTCGGGCCACCGACCGGGTGCATCCACTTCGGGGGCGGTCCGCCGGCCGGGCCCGCTGCCTGTAGCGCGGCGAGCATGTCCGACGCCTTCTTTCCCTCTTCCAGCTTCATGACGAAGAGGTGGTGGGGTTCCTTCCCCTTGTCGACGAGACGGAAAGTCGTGAGGCCCGCGGGGATCGTCGTCGGCATGTCGAACGCGTAATCCTTGGCGATGACCGTGACCACGTTCGAGCCCGCGGGCGCGAAGCGGCCCTTCGACTTCGTCTGCGCGTCGGCCGACAGTGCGAGTGAGAGAGCCAGCACCAAGGCGATACACGCGCTGCTAACACGTTTCATTGTCGTCTCCGGTTGGGCGAGGGATTTGGCAGGCGGTTAAGCTGCGAAAGTCCGGTGCGCCGGGGAAGACCTGAAGTTGAGCTACGGGTTGTCAGCCCACAGCCGCAGTCGTCGTTTATCTATTGAGCCAGTATGACATCTTGAGCAAGAGCGTATTGGAAGGATGCAAACTGAACAGATCCCTCACGTCTCCGCGGAAATTCTGGTCGCCTTCCTGGTTGAGCGAGCCCTGCCGCCCGTGGTTCCAGACCGCGAAGAACGTCGAGCCCGGCTTGTACTCCCAGCGAAACACCACGTTCGACTGCAGCTGCCGGAAGTTGAATCCGCCCGGATCGGCGGTCGGGTCACCGAACGCGGTGTAGCGATCGTCATACGAGTCTGCTCGCGGCGTCGCCGTCAGCTCCCGCACATTGCTGAAGCTGCCCTTCGAGATGAACGGCTGAACGTAGGTCTGGAGCGAGATGTCAGGCGTGAAGGTGTAGTTCACCCGCGCCGTAACCGAGGTCGTCTTCTGATCCAGGCGGGCAAAAGTGTAGTGGGTGCCGGTGGCGTCGTCGGTCCTGCCATAGAACTGGTTGTCGCTGATGTTGCGCGACCAGTTCAATCCGAGAGTCGAGCTCATGCGGCCGAGGAGCTTCCAATTCAACTCGGGGCTCAGACTTACGTTCGAGCTCCTGCCACCGTCGCCCTTGAAGAAATTTCCGGATAGGAACGGAACAATCGATCTGCGATCGTCGCCGCGTATGAAAACCCACGGAGCGACATAGCTCTCCTGCCGCACCGCCGGGCCACCCCGCGATGCGCGATCGTCGTAGGTCTTGCCGAGCTGGCCGAGGGTGCCACCCATGCTCAGGCCCCAGCTGTTCTTGAAGGTGATGTGGGCGTTGGTGTTGTACGCCCGCTCCAGCGGTAGGCCGTCGGCGGTCCAGAACTGCCACCAGTTGTTATTCAACCGGAAGCTGTTGTAGAAGAACCGGACTTGCCGGTCGGAGAATCCGGCCCAGTTGTTCCACGATATCTGATCGGCTCTCCGCAGGAAGCCGAGGTCGTTGACGTCGAATCCCGGTGAGCGGCGCATCACCGACGTCTCGAAGTTGAGGTGCTTCCCGCCCACCTTGCCGAACTTCACTTCCTCGGCGTCGCCGCTCAACACGGTGCGAGCAGGGTCGAGTGGAAGATCCGTGTCGGGACGCTGATAGTTGTGCACGCCGCTTCGCTGCAGATTCAGGATCGTCTCCGGACTTCCCTGCACGCGGCTCTGATCGTACGCCGCGGAGAACTCGTACATGTTCTTCAGGAAGCGGTGCCTGAAGGTGAGGGCGCCGGCGAGCGCGTTCGAAGCGAGGTAAGGCGTCGACCATTCATCGAGCCGCCGATTC
>JBGTEZ010000008.1:0-9242 GCA_041747535.1 Gemmatimonadaceae bacterium | reverse complement strand
ATCGCGAACTGCGGCTTGAGCGAAGGGCTTGTCGTGAACTTGGAGACCCACGAATCCACACGGGCGTGGTCGATGTTCGACAGGTCCCAGCCCGGCGACGAGGTGTCGGCGGCCATGAGAACCTGGTCGAGCACCCTGTTCACGTGCTCGGCCTCCGAAATCACTCGCGGAACGGTGTAGACTCCGGCGACGACGACGGTCAGCCCGGCAGCGATTTTCCCGGCAAGGCGGGAATGCAAGGCGGTCTTGAATCGGTTCACAACTTCCTCCTTGGAGCAGGAAATCGGCGCTTGGGTGGAAGCGCTCAATCCCTTCGCCAGGAAGAAGGATCGGGCGCACCCAACGGCTTGGACCGACACATGTTTACTTGAAGTAATATAGCTGCTTTCCGCCGGAAAGGAAGGGCGCGGGTGGAGATTTTACAAACGGCTAAACCCTTGCATCCCAACGGTTTAGAAGCTCAACCGTACCCGGCTGTACGGATGAGGTCAGCTTACCCGGCCGCCGGGTCGTCCCGGGGTACCTTTGCTGCCTTCGCCAGGCGCTTTGGCGGAGCGAGGGCCACCTGCGACTCTGAGAGCAGCCTGGTGACAAAGCGCTGTCCTTCGGAGATTCGCTCGATCTCGACGGCGATTGCGTCCATCCCCTGTTCCAGGCGCTCCAATCTCTGAGATGATGCGTCCGCTACCTCGGCCGCTCTGGCGGGCCGAGCCCGTTTCCAGCGCCGCCGCAGGAAGTACCCGAGGACCGTGGCGAAAAAGAGGACGGTGAACCCTCCGGCCATCATCCCATCTTCAAAGCCATCGTCGGCTGATATCAGGTTCTGATGCTCGGTGTGCGAAACGAGCTCCGCGGGCGCCGCCGTGAGCTGCCGCCCGGTCACCGCGAGGTCGTTCTCGAGCTGAAGAATTTGATTATCGAGCACGGAGAGCCTGCCTTCAAGCCCGACGCGCGCCGCCGGATCGACGGTCTCCGCCAGCTCCTGGGCGAGATTGGTGCGGCGGTCGCTGACGCTTTCCAATTGATCCCGCAATTCCCGCCTCTGGGCGATGAGCTCTTCGAGTTCGTCCTCGCTGGTGGGAAGGGCCAGTGTCAGCGGCTTGCCATCCGGTCCGACGGTGATAATCGATGTGGGACGGCCCGGGGCCACGTCGGGCGCCTGGGGGGCGGCGATGGCGGGCGCGTCTGCTGAAGGCGAGAGCGCCTGCGATTCCGAGCCTTGTGTTGTCGCTGGCATAGGCAGCAATACGGGTAGAGGGTGTTTCGAGTTACACCCGACAATATTGCGCTACGGCTGGAACCGATACCCCGCCTTGCGAACGGTTATGAAATGACGCGGCTGGGTTGGATCAGCCTCCAGCTTGTTGCGCAGCCGGGCGACGTGCTGATCCACGGTGCGCGAAGTGACGCCGAGGCTGTAATGCCAGACCTGGCGCATGAGGGTGTCGCGCGAGATGATGTCCCCGTGGGCCTGGATCAGGTAGGCCAGAAAGTCGAATTCCATTGGACTGAGATCGACGGGCTTTCCTCCGCGCATGACCGTCCTGGTTCTCGGGTCGACGACGACGTCGGCGAACCGGTGTAAAGAGCGCCCACCGTTCTCACTCGCGGGTTCTTTCAGTGCCGGCGAAACGCGCCTGATGATCGCTTCCACCCGCGCCAGAAATTCGAGCACCCCGACTGGCTTGACTACGTAATCGTCGGCGCCGATGCGGAATCCCTGGACTTTGTCCACTTCCTGGTCGCGCGCCGATAGAATGAGAATCGCGGCAGATCCGCCACGTGCGCGATAGCGCCGGAGCACCTCGAAACCATTCAGGCCCGGAAGCATCAGATCGAGAACGATGAGATCGGGATGGTTCTGCTCGAGCCAGGCGAGTCCCTCGGTGCCGTTGGTGACGCACTCGACCGTGTAGCCCTCGATTTCGAGACTGGTACGAAGGCCGAGCGCGAGCGTTTCGTTGTCCTCGAGGATCAGGATCGAGCGGTCGGTCGGATCGAAAACCGTTGGCTGCCAGGCGAGTGTCATGGCTCCTTCCCGTTGGGGCTGCTCGGAAGCATCAGAGTGAAACGTGTACCACCGAGGGGCGTGGTCGAAAGCGCGGCGTCCGCGTCCATCGCCGTGGCGAGGTCGCGCACGATCGCGAGTCCGAGCCCGGCGCCGCCGGTGCTGGCGTCGACGGTGCCGCTCACGCGATCGAACGGCACCCAGACGTTCTTCCGCTGCGACGCCGGTATGCCGGGCCCCGAGTCGTCCACCCAGAGCCGAACCATCTTTCCATCCTTGCGTACGCCCATCGTAATCGTCTGTCCTGACGGCCCGTACTTGGCCGCGTTGTCGAGAACGTTGATCAGGATCTGCCGAATCGCGCCGGGATCTCCCACCGCGATCGCCGGCTGCGCGACGTCCAGCTCGATTCGCATTTTCCGCGCGTCGGCCAGCGGGGCAAAGAAATCCGCCGCCGTCCGGACTACCTCGGCGACATCGACCGGAGCAGACTGGAGCTGCAGCTCGGGCTTCGCCGCCGCCAATACTGAATTTGACAGCGCGATCAGCCGGTTGGTTTCACGCTCTATGATCTCGAGCGACCGCTCGCGCTCGGCCTCGGTCCGCGTGCGGCCGAGGCGAAGGAGCTGGACGAACATGAGGATCTGCTGGAGAGGAGTGCGAAGCTCGTGCGAGACGTTGGCCAGGAACCGCTCCCGGGAGGTGACGAGGCGGACCTCGCTGCGCAGAGATGCAAAGCCCGCGATCGCGAACACGATGCTTCCGGCCAGCAGCAGCAGCGACGCGGGAACGCGCGACTCCGGAATTCCGCCGCTGACAAGGAGTCCGGCGACATCCGGCCGGAGCGAGACCCAGAATGTCACTTCTCCGACAAATCGCAATGGTGCAACGCCGTAGAACTTCGACTTGCCGCTGACCTTTCGGGACTGCCAGAGCATTCTGTCCTGCGCGTCGGAGACAGTGAGCGTCAACAGCGAATCAGGCGGCATCCCGAGCGGGAATCTGCTCGCGAGCATCTGGTCGGCCGTCGGGTCCACCGCGCGTCCCGCGCTATCCGCGGCCATCCGCGTCGCTTCCTCGATGAAACCGGGCACCATCGGCGGCAGGACCTTCACGATGTTGAAGATCCGCGAGTAATCCGCCGTATCGCGGACCCCGTAGCACGAGCGGTATCCGTACACAGCGAGCAGGTTGCTGGCGGAGTCTAACACGGGCGCGTAGGCGACGGCTTCTCTACCCTCCGGCCCCTCGACGAAGACGTAGCCGAACCGCGCCCCCCTGACCCACCGCGCGTTCGCCAGGACCGGAACGGAATCACGAATGATCCTGTCGATCCCCGCCGGGGGGCGACCGCCCGCATAGGTGACGGTCCGGGCTGGAAGGTCCAGACGAAAACGATAGACCGGCCATCGCTCCCCCGGTCCGCAGTGCTCCGTGGTGTCCGGAACCGGCGCGAGAGCGGTGGCTACGGGCGGCAGCTCGCTCCGAATCCACGGGTCGCTCGGATGAATCCGGCGATACGCCTCGCCAAGAGCCCGGTCGCGCGCGAAGAGGTATGCGCGGGTCGAATACAGATAGCTCGCGAACATCGCGTACTGCCTGACGGTGTGCTCCGCGGCGGCGCGGCGCTCACGCGCATTGTGCATGGACTCGCGTACGGCGAGAGCGGAGACGACGACGATCCCGACCAGCGCCCCACCAAGCAGCAGCGGGCGCGCACCGTAGGCGCGCATATGACTCGCGATAGACATGTATTTGGACGGGGGTGCCAACGGAGTACAATACGCCGCGCGCGGCGTTTCCGCGTCGCGTGAGATGTATGCGTGTTGTAAAAACTGTCACGAGCGGGTCTCGATGACGCCAGGAGCGCGTCAACGGACGACGAAAGAACGCCGGTTGGCCGGAGATGGCAGCCGGTCGTCCCGCGCGAGAACAGTTCCTATACGAGGCTGCTACGAATGCCTGACAGCTTCGGCACCGCCAATGTCTTTCACACCTCTGTACCCACTCCCACCTTGCGAGTAACAGTCGCGCGGAACAACACACCGCGCGCTGCAACGTGCAACGGAGGGGTGAGGTATGGAGAGAACATCTCGTCTTTTTGCCGGAGGACTTCTGGTCGCGCTGCTGCCGGCCCTGGCAGCGGCACAGACAACGATCTCCGGGCGAGTCACCAGCGAAGGCGGTACGCCGATTCCGAATGCGACTGTCTTCCTCGAGGGCATGAGCCTCGGCACACAGGCCGACGAAACGGGTCGTTACAGCTTTACCGTCCCGGCGGTTCGCGCCACCGGCCAGACGGTGCCGCTCATCGCCCGCTTGATCGGCTACACGTCGAGGCGCACACCGGTGACGCTGACCGCTGGGCAGGTCGCGCAGGATTTCGTGCTGGCGCTCAATCCGCTCCGGCTCGAGGAAGTCGTGGTGACGGGCGCGGGCACGACGAGCATCCGCGCGAGACTGGGCAACGTCATCAATACCGTGGACAGCTCGCTCGTCAGGCGCTCGTCCGAGCCCCAGAACGTCGTCAACGCGCTCGCGGGTAAAGCGCCCAACGTCGAGGTCCGCTCGCAGGGCGGCGACCCGGGTGCCGGGAGCTCCGTCAAGATTCGCGGAGCTGCGACGATCCTTGGTACCAACCAGCCACTTTTCGTCGTCGACGGCCAGCCGATCGACAACCAGGCCATCTCCACCGACCTGACTCTTACGCTCAACCAGCCAGGCGGCGGTGGCGGAGTAAGCCAGAACCGCGCGGCTGACATCAATCCGAACGACATCGAGTCGATCGACATCCTCAAGGGGTCGTCGGCAGCCGCGATCTACGGGGCGCGCGCGGCAAACGGGGTGGTGTTGATCACCACCAAGCGCGGACGCTCTGGTCCCACGCGGTACACAGTGCAGTCCACGATGACGTTCGACGAAGTCATCAAGACGATGCCGCTCCAGCAGAAGTACGGACTCGGGCTCAACGGAAATCCCTTCGTTTGCGGCGGGGTAGGCTGCGCGGCCGGCGGCCTTCAGAATGCGTCGTGGGGACCCGCGCTGGCCGCCGGCACGCCAACGTTCGATCACGGCAAGGAGATATTCGACACCGGCAGAACGGTCGACACCAACCTCAGCATGTCGGGTGGTAACGACCGTACCACGTTCTACCTGTCAGGTGGTCTGACGGCGCAGGACGGGATGATCGTCGGTCCCAACAACAAGTACAATCGCGCCAGCCTGCGGCTGAAGGGCACGCACCAGTTGAATACCAGGCTGAACGTCGGCGGCAACTTCAGCTACGTCGACACGCGCGGAAAGTACGTGCAGAAGGGATCGAACACCTCGGGACTCCTCCTTGGCGCGCTGCGCACACCGCCGGAGTTCAACAACGAGGTCTACCTCGATCCTGCCAACGGGCTGCACCGCTCGTATCGCTATCCTCGGCCCGCGTTCGGCAGCGAAACCCGGACACGATCGTACGACAATCCGTTCTTCACGCTCAACAGCGACGGCAACCGGAGCGAGCTCGGCCGTTTCATCGGCAACGTGAATCTCGACTACAATCCGCTCTCCTGGCTCGCGGTGAAATACACCCTGGGCGGAGATTATTACAACGATTGGCGCCTTGAATCACTACCTCAGAGCGCGTCGGGATTCCCGACGGGGCGCGTCGTGCGGCTCGACATCAACAATCTCGAGATCGATCACAACCTGATCGCTACCGCGACGACTTCGTGGACGCCCAACATCGGCACCACTCTTACGCTGGGGCAGAACCTTAACTCACGCCGGCAGCGGCTGACGAGCGTGCTCGGCACGACGCTCATCGCGCCGACACCTCTCGCCCTTCAGAACACCGTGAGCTGGATTCCCTTCGAGAACCGGCAGCTGCAGCACGTCGAGTCGTACTTCGCGCAGGCGACCGCCGACATATACGAGCAGGTGTTCCTCACCGTGGGAATTCGCAACGATGGATTCTCGACTTTCGGCGCGTCCAAGCGTCGCCACAGCTTTCCGAAGGCGAGCCTGGCGTGGATATTCTCGAATGCGCTTGGTAACGCCGAGCAGACAGGGATGTTCAGCTTCGGAAAGCTGCGCCTGGCATACGGTGAAACCGGCCGCGAGCCGACCGTCTATGGCACGGTCGACGCCTTCAACCAGACCATTCTCTTCGGGTCCGGCTACGGCGATTTCATCAACACATCCCAGAGCAGCCAGCCGGGCGTCACCACCGATCTGACTCAGGGGAACGACAATCTCAGACCCGAGCGTTCGCGCGAGAACGAGTACGGGCTGGACCTCGGATTCCTGAATCAGCGCGTCGACCTGAGCTTCACGCATTACAACAAGCGCTCGACCGACGTGATCCTGAGGCTGCCAACCAGCACCGCGGCGACGGGCTATTTCCGCAGGTTCGCCAACGCCGCCGTCGTCACGAACAGGGGCGAGGAGGTCGTGCTGAACGTGCGTCCTTTCGCCGGTCCCAGATTTTCCTGGGAGCTTGGCGTGAACTACGGGCGCAACCGCAACAACGTCGTCAGCCTCGCCGGCGCTGAGTTCGTGAACTTCAACAACGAAGGATTCACGGGCGCCATCGGATCGGCGACGGCGGGGGTGGGCGTAGGTGTCGTGCGCGGGCTCGATTTCATCCGCTGCGGCCGTGGTCTGCGCATCGATTACGACGGCGACGGGACGGCCAACGACATCGACGCGGAATGCCGTCTGACGCCGGGCTCGCCGGGTGCATTCGCCAATAATGCGCTGTTCATCGCGGCCGGCGGTCTCCCGGTCGCCGATCCCACGGATCGCGTCATCGCCAATCCGAATCCCAAGTACAGCATGGGATACAGCACCACCGCCAAGCTCGGGAAGCTGACGTTCGGCGCACTGGCCGATGTCCGCAAGGGACTCACGGTCTGGAACGGAACGAGGGGTATTCTGCTCCGCTTCGGAACGCTCGACGAGACGCTGGTGCGCGAGCGCACCGGAACGTTCGGAAGGGACTGGGCCACGGACGTATATCCGACGGTCGCTGGTCCCGGTGCCGGGACTGTCGCTTTCGCAACCGCGAACGACTGGCAGAACTGGTTCCTCGGCGAGGGCGGCGGATTTGGAACGACCGGCGCTCAGTTCGTGGAAGACGCGAGCTTCGTCAAGCTTCGCGAGCTGAGCCTGAGCTACTCGTTCGACCAGCAGTGGCTGCGTGACCGGTTCAACTTCAGCGCGATCGACGTGAGAATCGCCGGGCGAAATCTGAAGACCTGGACCAGATACAAGGGTCTCGATCCTGAGGCCAACCTCGGCGGGGCCGAATGGCTGACGCAGGGCACGGATTACTTCAATAATCCGCAGACCCGCTCATTCGTGCTCTCATTCAGTCTCAACCGCTGATCCCCGGAGATCGATACCGTGAAAAATTATTTGCGAAGTGCCGTGCTGGCCGCGCTGGCAGTTTCGGGCGCGGCCGGCTGCAGGGACTTTCTGTCGGGCGGGGAGCTTAGCAACGATCCCAACCGCCCGCAGGTAGTCACGAACAGAAACATTTTCGTGGGGATCCAGTCGGCGACATGGGCCATCTACAACAGCGATCTCTCGCGGCTCTCGGCCCTGTTCACGCAGGAGATCCTCGGGGCTCAGTCCCAGTACATCCCCCTTTATCAGTACGCGATCGACGAGAACGCGACCAACGGATTCCACAGCGCGATGTATGGGTCCGGCGGCCTCGTCGACATTCGGAAGCTTCAGGACCGCTCGAGAGAAGCCGCCGATTTTCACCTGGTCGGCGTCGCTCAGGTGCTGGAGGGAATGGTGATCGGCCTTGGCGCTGATTATTTCGGCGACCTGGTCTACAAGGGGGCGCTGCAGGGAGGCAACCCCGAGCTCACCAATCAGCTGGAGGTCTACGATTCGGTCCAGGCGGTCCTGAGCCAGGGAATCACGAACCTATCCAGTACCGCCGCGAGCAATGCTGGTCCCGGTGCCGCCGATCTCGTCTATGGTGGGAACGCGGCCAGCTGGATCGCGCTCGCACACAGCCTCAAGGCGAGATTCTATCTCAACACCGCTGAAGTGCGGCCGGCGGCTTACGCGCAGGCACTCGCTGAAGCGCGTCTCGGAATTCAAACCGGCGCCGGCGACTATCACTCGGTGTGGTCGGGCCGCGGCGGTGAGACGAACTTCTTCTACCAGTTCACCAACGAGCAACGGAATGGGTACGCCCAACCCGATGCGTTCCTGTGGAACCTGATGCAGGCACGGAATGACCCGCGCCGCCCGGTCTATTACGACGGCGCGGTCGATCCAGATGTCGGCACGCAGGTGGACTTCGGGGACGTCGATACGCCGACGTATCCGCAGCAGATCTTCAGCGCCGACGAGAACACGCTCATCTGGGCCGAGGCTGCGTACCGCACCGGCAATCAGCTCGAGGCACTGACGCAGCTCAATCGGTATCGCGCCGCCAACGGGATTGCGGCCGGGGCCGAAGTTGGTCCTGCGCTGCTGCGCGAGATTCTTACGGAGAAATACATCGAGCTGTTCGTCCACACGCAGGCGTGGACGGATTATCGGAGAACTTGTTTCCCGAACCTCACTCCGACAGTGGCGGGCCTGAAGATTCCCGGACGGTTGTTTTACGACGCGCTGGAACGGCAAACCAATCCGAATCTTCCGTCGGCGCAGGATCAGCCGACTCGGAATGCGTCGGATCCGCCCAACGCAACCGACGATTTCGGCAACGTCTGCCTGGGGCAGTGACCATCGGGTAGCGCCGCCGTTGTGCGGTCAACATTGAGGCGAATCGAGTCAGGAGCGATCCTGGCTCGATTCGTCGTCCCCGTGGGGTGGGACAAAAATGAGAATGAGTCTTGTCGGAGTGCTGTTCCTGTGTGGCTGCTACAGCTACCGCAACACCGCGGTCAGTGATGCCGCGCTCATGGCTCCCGTGCGGGTGGAGCTGACGGAGGAAGGCTCACAGCAGATAACGAGTCAGGTGGGCCCGCGCGGAACGACTCTGGAAGGCGTCCTTACCGCGAAGTCCGAGTCGTCCCTCGTCTTCGGCCTCGCCGCTCTCACGCGAATGAACGGAGTCGAGGAAACGTGGCACGGCGAGCGCGTGACCGTCCCCCGCTCGTCGGTGCTGCGGTTTCAGCTCAGAAAGTTTTCCGCGCTCAACACCGGGCTGTTCATCGCCGGGCTCGTCGCGGGGGGCTTTATGGTTAAGACCGTATCCGACGACGGGAATGTCATC
>JBGTEZ010000007.1:0-12402 GCA_041747535.1 Gemmatimonadaceae bacterium | reverse complement strand
CGGCAAGGACGTGCGTTCGAGAAGCTACCCGCTCGAATGAGCCGCATCAACCCTGAAAGGCGCGGCGCTTCGACTGGCAAACGGCCGCACAGGCGCCATCGTGCGCCCAATCTCCTTTCGCCACCCGGATGTCGAGAAGTTATACTCTGGTTCGTGGCGCGCCGACACCGTCTCCTCACCGCAGTACTTCTCCCGCTCTTCTGCCTCCCGGCCTGCTCGGGTGAGCGGGATCGCCAGGTGTTCCAGCTCCTCGACCCGGAACGCACCGGTGTGACGTTCGCCAACACGATCACGACCAACGACAGCGTGAACGTGCAGACCGACGTCTACGTGTACAACGGTGCCGGAGTAGCCATCGGCGACATCGATAACGACGGACTGTCCGACATCTTCCTCGCGGGCAACATGGTTACGAGCCGCCAGTACCTGAACAAGGGAGAGATGCGGTTCGAGGACATCACTCAGCGCGCCGGAGTTACGACGAATAGGTGGGCCAACGGCGCGACCATGGTGGACATCAACGACGATGGCTACCTGGACATCTATGTGTCCGTGTCCGGGCCCGAACGATCCAGGCCGGCCGATCGCGCCAACGTGCTTTTCATCAATAACCGTGACCGCACCTTCACCGAATCAGCCGCACTTTACGGCGTCGCCGACACCGGTTTCACCACCCACGCCGTTTTCCTCGATTACGACGGTGACAAGTGTCCGGATCTTTTTCTACTCAACAACTCCCCCCAGGATTTCTCGCGTGGCGAGGACGTGAGGCACCCGACAGGAATCCGTGGCGAAACGCCCGGCAGTTACAATCAGCTCTATCGGAACAACTGTCAGGGGAAGTTCACGAATGTGTCCCGGCAAGCGGGCATACTGCAAACCGCCGGCTATGGGCTTGGCGTAGTCGTCGGAGACCTGAACCGAGATGGCTGGCCGGACATTTATGTCTCCAACGACGCCACGCCCAGCGATGTTCTGTACGTCAACAACGGGGACGGAACGTTCACCGACAAGGCCGGCCGGTGGCTGAAGCATACGAGCTTCGCGGGCATGGGCGTCGATATCGCCGATTTCAACAACGACGGCTGGCTGGACATTCTCCAGGTCGACATGATGCCGCGAGCATTGAGCCGCCGCAAGCGCATGAGCGGGTTCATGACGCACAGCAGGCAGATCGAATCGCGCAGCCGCGGATTTCGCGACGACTATTCCGCGAACACGCTGCAAATGAGCAACGGCATGGACCAGGACGGCAATATCGTGTTCAGCGAAGTCGCCCGACTTGCGGGTGTCGCCGCCACAGATTGGAGCTGGAGCGCGCTTTTCGCGGACTTCGACAACGACGGCAACAAGGACATCTTCATCACGAACGGTTATCCCAAGGCCGTCAATGATCTCGATTACCAGACCGCGATGCTCAGGCTGCGCCGAGGCACAGATGGAAAAGTCTCAGGACGAGCTGGACTGAACATTCTCAACTCGCTCCACAGCTACGAGGAATCGAATTACGTCTTTCGTAACGCCGGTGATTTGACATTCACCGACAAGACCAGGGAATGGGGAATTGAGGACCCGGGATTCTCTTACGGGGCGGCCTATGGTGACCTCGACAACGACGGCAGGCTGGACCTGGTGGTGAACAACACCAACGCGCCGGCGTCGATTTACCAGAACGTCGGGCCCCGAGACGAAGCGCATCATTATCTGCAGATCAAACTTCAGGGAGAGTCGCCATTGCGGTCCGGGTTCGGATCGAAGCTGATCGTCACGTCCGTCGGACTGAAGCAGCATTTCGATCACTCTCCGTTCCGGGGATACATGTCCACCATGGATGACCGGATATATGTCGGGCTTGGCCGTGCTGGTCGCGTCGACACTCTGGAGGTCGTGTGGCCCGACGGGCGCCATCAGGTTCTGACGAATCTGGAGGTCGACCGGCTCCTGACGTTGAAACAGGCAGACGCGATTCGGAAAGCGCCTGGCGCTCCTGCCTCGAGCGGGAACCGCGTGTTCGAGCCGCTGAATAGCCGCCTGGGGCTGGCGTACAAGCACGTTGCTGCAACAATGGTTGACTACAGCGTGCAGGCACTGTTGCCCTACATGATTTCAAGGCATGGGCCTCCAGTCGCGGCCGGAGACGTCAACGGCGATGGCCTCGACGATGTTTTTGTGGGCGGTGGATCGGGTCTTCCAGGTCAGTTGTTCGTTCAGAACGAAGACGGGAGCTTCGTCGCATCATCACAGGGGCAACCCTGGGTGGCCGACAAGGCATACGACGACTGGGGAGCCCTGTTCTTCGATGCGAACGGGGACGGACGACAGGATTTGTACGTGTCGAGCGGCGGGTATCACCTCTCGCCCGCCTCTCCATTGTTGCAGGATCGGCTCTACCTGAACAGGGGGGGCGGCAAATTCGTAAGAGATCCAAAGGCGCTGCCGACGATGCTGACAAGCACCGCCACGGTGCGGGCGGGCGATTTTACCGGTGACGGCAAACCGGATCTGTTCATTGGTGGCCGGCTGACTCCGCGAAAGTATCCCTACCCAACCCGAAGCTATCTCCTTCGGAACGACAGCGGACGCTTCACCGATGTTACGGAGGAATCTGCGCCCGAGCTGGTTCGTCCCGGCGGAATGATCACAGATGCGGTCTGGATCGACTTCGATGGCGACCGGCGCCTGGATCTGGTGACCGCCGGCGAGTGGATGCCAATCCAGTTTTATCGGAGTGACGGGAGGCGTTTGCGGAACGTCACCGCGGCTACGAGCCTGCCGCCTATGCGTGGGTGGTGGTATAGCCTGGCAACTGGCGATTTCGATGGCGACGGCCGTCCCGATCTCATCGCCGGAAACCTGGGGTTGAACCACAGCTATGCGACGTCAGACGAGCGCAGGTTCGGAGTGTATGCAGCGGACTTCACCGGCAGCCAGACTACGGACGTTGTTCTCACGCAGGAGATCGACGGAGGCGAATATCCCGTCGCCGGCCTGGCTTCACTCGGGCGGGCGATCTATTCGCTCGCGCTGGGTTTTCCGACCCACGGATCGTTCGCTCAGGCGACCGTCCGCCAGTTGTTCAGTCCCGCCCAGCTTCAGCAGGCCGTCCATTACCAGACGGATACATTTGCCAGCGTCCATATCCGGAACAACGGAGACGGAACCTTCACGTCTCGGGCGTTACCCATTGCGGCGCAAATCGCGCCGATCAGAGGGATCATCGTCCACGACGTGGACGACGATGGCTCAGTCGATCTGATCGTCGGCGGGAACATGCTTGACGTCGAACCGAATACCCCGAGAGCCGACGCGGGGAACGGGCTCTGGCTCAAATCAAGCGGCAATGGCCGATTCACCCCTGTTCCTCCGAGGGAGAGCGGATTCCTCGCTCCCCGGAATGTGGCCGGGCTGGTTTTGATAAAGACTCGGGCGGGGCGAGCCGTGGTGGTCGCGAACACCGGCGATTCCGTTCAGGCTTTCATCATTTCGAAGCGCTAAGAGACCGTCGGACGGGAACCGTCGGCCGTCCCATCGCGAGGATGGGGGCGTCGCAACCCCCAATTCTTGGTTTCGCTTGCTGCCTTAGGTGACCAACCATCCTGTACGGACCGGCTGGGAGCCCGACCGTTTTCTAGGGGCAGACGGTCTCGTCGAGTGTTTGACGCATCCCTCGGATATGAAATAGGACCGCGGTGATAAGAAAACGACATTACGCAGCGAGTGGACTTGACATAGGTATACAGGACTCATGGGTGCTCATCTCCATCATCGTAGAAGGGAGGCAATATGACCACGTCCCAATCTCATGGCCGAACACGTCTGCTGCAGGTCGCTGTCTTAGCCCTCTTCGCGGCAACCCTCGCGAACACGGCTTGGCCAAAGGGTAACAGCAGCGAAGAAGTCATTCAGAGCCCTACGATCCCGGGCAGCCTGCAGGACGAGAATCTTGTCCCAGTGCACCCCGACGTGTCAAACCCGGGAGGTCTGGAGCCAAATCCACTTTGGTCAAGTCTGGACGAGGATACGCCGAACGACGATTCCGATTACGTGTTTAGGAATCGATTGGGGTTACCGCCGACATACAACGAGGCAACTGTTGAGCTTTCAGATCCGGTGGGCAACCCAAACTCCAGCCAAGAGCACACCGTCAGAGTCAGGTGGAAGGTGACAGGCAACTACTCAACAAACAGCCCGCAACCCACGCTGCTATTCTACACTCTGCTCGAGGGCACGACTCCGATCGCATCGGGGTCGGTGAGCCCGAGCGGGAGTTATTCAAGTGGCAGTAGAGTGCTCCTAACGAGCGAAAAGAACAGCATCACAAACTATTCAGCATTGCGAATCCGCCTATCGCTACAGTTGAAGCCAGCCGGGGCGAACGATCAGATCCAAGGGCGTGTCACTTGGGCTAGATTGGAAATTCGCTAAGGAAGTGACGCGACGTTCTTGAGCGGATCGCGAACGCCGGGTTCCCCGGTCCCCCCGATCACGGAACGCCAAACGGCACTGGTACGAACGTACCAGTGCCGTTTTAGCCAACCCGGCCTGTCACCAGCCAGGATTCTGCGTCAGTCTGCTCGCCGTCCCGACCTTGCTCAATTCAATCTGTATCGTCGGGATCGGAAAGTAGCGATGCTTTGCCACGAACAGTTCTGCGGAAACAAGGTGAGGTCTCCGAGTCTCCTCAGCACCGCCCGCCTGTCCATTGAGGTACGCGTTGAGCGTCACGTCGGCGATTCCCCACCGCCGCAAGTCAAAGAACCGCTGCCCCTCCATTGCCAGCTCGACCCTGCGCTCGAACCGAACGGCATCGCGCGCATAGGTCTGGTTCGGAAACGCGGGATATTGCCCGACCCGATAAACTGCCCAGGTGATGGAGGGATCATTGATCGGGACTGCGATGGTAGCGCGATCGGGCGCACCGGACGCATTCCTCCCCACCCCCTGGGCGCGGACGCCTGCCCGCGCTCTGATCTCGTTGACGATCGTCCTTGCGTTGTCCAGGACTCCCGCCTCGACCTCTGCTTCGGCCAATAGCAACAGCAGGTCAGCATAGCGGAAGATGTGCATGTTGACGGAATTCGTTTGCGTCGGCACCCAGCCCACTGTGCTAACAGCCCCGCTGGAGGATTCATGTGCGTTTTTCTTCGGACTGTAGGGACCTCCATATGCAGGTGCCCTGATCCAGGCCGCAGCATGAGGGCCCCAGTCCTTGTAAGGCACGCCGTCACGACCAACCGTCCAGTCCAAGCGAGGATCCACCGGAGTCAGATCCGACGCCGTCAAATTGGCGTTGCGTGCATTCCAGGTCGCACTCGTCAAAGCGAGAGGTAGGCCGGCCGCGTCAACACCGAAGAAGTTGACGAGGTTCTGCGACGGCTGATGAAATCCGCAGCAGCCGAACGGGCTGCCGGAATGGGGGAAGTTAAGGCGTTCTCCGAAGTTGGAGTTCTGCCCATTCGGCTCTCCGTCGTTCACCGAAGCCTGGTACGCGAATATCGTCTCCGGCCCGTTCACATACTCCGAAAAACCGCTCCAGACGCGATCGTAGCTCGCCTCCAGGGCGTAAGGCCCGCTCGTTCTCACTTCCCGCAATGTGGTCAACGCGGCGGGATACTGGCCGGCATAAACCTGGACGCGTCCCTTGTAGGCCTTGGCCGTCCACTGCGTCGCTCGTCCCTTCTGCCCATTCCGCGGAATCGTCGGCGGCAGCAAGGCGATGGCCGCATTGAGGTCCGCCAGAAGCTCGGTGACGACCTGGTCGCTGGTCAAATTCGGCTTTCGGAAATCGGTATCATCTTCGCGGTAGTACGGAATATTGCCCCACATCCGCCACGCCTCGAAGTGAAAGTGCGCCCTGAGAAAGATGGCTTCCCCCTCGATGCCCGCGGCGTCCGTGGCGGGGATTAGACCTGGCGATGCCGCGACCACCTGCTTGAGCAGGCGTATCGCCGAGTTACTCCGGACTACTCCTTCATACGCGGACCGCCATTTGTCGTTCAGGTAGTTATCGGAATTGGCGGTCGACCAGTGATAAGCTTCGATGTCGTCGATCGGGGGCTGGTCGCTGGCCTCCGACCCCTTGTAGGCGTCGTCGCTCGGGACGCTAGCCCAGACCCAGTTGCTGGCGGCACAGCCCCAGGCACCGAGCGAGTTTGTACAATCCAGCGTTCGGTAGGCGGCGAGGAGGGTGCCTTCCACCCCGGCCTGATTCGCGAGCGTTTGCTCATCCAATGTTCCTTGTGGAGCGGAGGCGTTCGTCAGGAAATCCTTGCAGCCATAGAGCGTGGCTCCCGCAAGAATCATCGACGCCGTCCCGAGGAGTAATGGGTGCCGTGATGCTAGTTTCATTTTGGCGTTCCTTGAGAAAGGCGTTTCGTTAGAACGAAGTGACTATGCCGATGCTGACCGTCTTGTTGCTCGGATACGTACCGCGGTCGATGCCCCGATACTGATCCCGGATGTCGCCGGCGGCTCCCGTGGTGTTCTGCGTCGGCAGTGCCGGGTCGAGACCGTCGTAGCCGGTGACGGTGAACAGATTCTCACCCTGAATGTAGATACGGCTGGCCGCCAGCCACCGCGACATCGACGTCGGAAGGTTATACCCGAGCTGCAGATTGCGCAGCCGCACGTACGACCCGCTCTCGACATAAAAGCTGCTGAGCGCATTACTGTAGACGTCGTTCACGTCCAGCCGCGGATATTTGGCGTCGAGATTCTGCGGAGTCCACGAATCCGTCAGCAGGTCCTTTCGGACATTCGTCGAGAAATTTCGAAACACGTACCACTCCTTCTGCGCATCCCAGATTTCGTTCCCAAACGTCCCGAACAGGGTGCCGCTCAGGTCCCAGTTTCCGCGCCGAACTCCCAAGTCCAGGGCGGCGGTAAAATCCGGGTGCGGACTTCCAATGATCGTACGGTCCGCGGCAGTGATCTGTCCGTCGCCGTTGACATCTTTGAACTTGATGCGTCCAGGAGCGGCTCCGTTCTGTGTGACATGCGCCGCCACATCGGCCGCATCCCGGAAAAAGCCCTCCGCGACCAGGCCATAGAAGGAACTGATCGGCGAGCCCACCTGGTTTATTATCTGATTCCCGAAGCGCGTGGTCTGGGGACCGTAGAAGAAGTCCTGCACTCCGTCGATCGAAACGATCTCGTTCCTGTAGTGACTCCCCTGGAACGTGGCGTTCCATCGGGCGTTGGTGTGGCCGATCGAAAAGTCGATGCCCTTGTTCCTCATCGTCCCGACATTGACGATGGGCGGCGCCGCGATGCCCGCCGTTCCGGGAAGACGCGGATCGAATAGCAGATTGCTCGTCTCACGGGTGTACAGATCGACGACGACGTTGATCTTGCCGGCGAAAAGCGCGAGATCAGCGCCAACGTTCATGGACCTGTTCTCCTCCCACTTCAGGTCATTGTTACCCAACGACGTCTGCCTGAAGCCCGGTTGCACGCTGGTATTCGATCCCCCGATATCGTAATACGTGTCCCCGCGGTTTCCGCCAAATTGGGAGACGATGCGCCCTGACGGGATAGCCTGGTTTCCAGTGACTCCCCATCCGAACCGCAACATGGCGTCCGAAATCAATCGGCTCCCCGACATGAACGGCTCATTTGATATTCTCCACCCCAGGCCGAACGCCGGGAATGTTCCCCACTGGTTATCGGGGCTCAATCGGGACGAGCCGTCCTTGCGGAGCGTAAAGCTTGCAACGTACCGGTCGGCAAAGTTATAGTCGGCCTTTCCAAAGACGGACAACAACGCGCTCCGGCCGCCGCTGCTGCTGACGTTCTTGGAAGCAGCGTCACCGAGGGCGTCCTGGATGTATCTGGAATTCACGTCGGTGGAAAGCAGGTTGCTTATCCCCGCGCCGATAAACCGGTTGGTGGCGGCGTTGGCTTCCTGCCCAAGCAGCACGTCGAAGTTGTGCTGCCGAAACTGGCGGACATATCTCAGCGTGTTGCTCCAGGTCCAGTCAGTGGAATGACTCTGGTTCTCATTTATGGAGTTGGTGAAAGTCGGCTCGGAGTTCTCGGGATAGATGGGACTGAAGCCCGAGTAGGAACCCTGGTGCAGGTTGACGCCGAGCCTTGTTCTCAAGAGCAGCTCTGGCATCACCTGGAAGCCGGCAAACACGTTTCCAAAGACCCGGTTGTTCTTTGAAACGTTGTCCTTGTTAATGAAAGCGACTTTGACGGGATTGGTGTTGTTGCCCAGTCCCACGGCTTTTCCAGAGGCGAAATTTCCTTGTGCGTCGTATACCGGAACGATCGGCTGCATGAGGATATTCTTGCCGAGGATGCCCGCGTCCTCACCGAAGCTGTCATCCCCGACACCGCCGTACGCCCGCTCGACGCCGAGGGCGATATTCTCACCGATGCTCAGCCTGCCCCGGTTGAATGCGGTGTTGAGGCGAACGCTGCCCCGCTTGAAGCGATTATGGAGCGCCGTGCCGTTCTGATCGAAGTAATTGAATGAGACGCCGTATGAGTTTTCCTCGCCGCCGCCTGAGACATCCAGGTTATAGTCGCTGACCATACCCGAGCCGAACACCTCATCCCACCAGTTGGTCCCAGCGCTGGTGCCCATGACCAAGGTGTTGGGGTAGGCATATGCGGCGCCATTCAGGGTCACTGTCCGCCCATAGGCATCGGTCGTCGCGCCAAGCCTGGTGCAAGCGTTGTCCGACGGCGTGCAAAGATTAGGATATGTGTATTGCGGAAGCGTCGGGTTGTTGGGGTCGCCGTAAATGTTGGTCGGGACCGCCTGCCCCGCATTCTCATAGCTTCGCTTGAGGACCTCGAAATAGTCAAGAGAGTTCAGAATGAGGAAATCGTCGTAGCCGCGCACCGGAGTGGCGACGCCGGTCCTCGCCCTCGCCGTGATCCTTGGCGGACCAGCTGCCCCCCGCTTGTTGGTTTCGATGACGATCACGCCGTTGCTGGCTCGCGAGCCGTAAATCGAAGAGGCCGACGCGTCCTTTAGAACCTGAACGGACGCAATGTCGTTGGGGTTTAGAAAGTTGATGTAAGAATCCTGAACCGGCGTACCGTCGATGACGTACAACGGATCATTGTTCTGGAACGAGCTGATGCCCCGGATTCTGACGGTGCTTCGGGAACCGGGAGAACCGCTCGAGGCGACGGATATTCCGGGAACGGTCGCATCCAGCCGCTGAAGAATGCTTGCCCCGGTTTGCCGGGAGGCGCTTTCCATATTCACGCTGGCAACCGCGCCAGTGATGTCACCTCGCCGCTGTTCCGTGTAGGCGGTGACAACCACCTCTTCAAGGAAAGCGACCGGCTCCATCCTGACGTCGATCACGGTGCGACCCGCGACCGGTGCATCAACGGCGCGCTGGCCGACGAGTGTGAAGTTGAGCACCGAGTTGTCCGGCGCTGCGATCGAGAACCGGCCGTTCGCGTTGGTGAACGCGCGCAGCTCGGTCCCCTGCACTCTCACTCTCACTCCCGCCAGCGGAGCCCCGTTAGTGGAAGTCACCACGCCGGTAACCGGCGCCTGTTGACCCACTGCAGACCCGCTGACGGTCAGCGCGAACAGAACGCCCATCCACAGCGCGCGAAGGCGCGGGACGCTGTTCAGGAAACCAAGCTTATCCGACTGCATCTTCTCCATGGCAATCCTCCCTTTGGTCAACATGCTTCCCTCGTCCTACGGGTGGGCGCATGGCCTTGCGGCCGTGCGTATCAACGAGCTGTCGGTGTATGTTGCGAAGGCGGGAACTACGGACGCGGCAGTCTGGCCGACAGCACGTGTCGGGAGAGACTGGCGGCGAAAAACACGATTTGGCAGCGGAGCGAACGAACGAAGCAGCCGCGTACGAACCTCTCTGAGAGGATGCCAGGTGAGCTTTCCTTTTCGTACCGCGTCCTGGAGCCTGACCACGGAAACAACGCTCGTTGGACTACCCTTAGTACGACGGGCGGTTTGAGTTGTCAAGTAAAATTGAAAAGTGGGGGTCGGCGCGAGGGGCGGCGGGCGTTCCCGTCTCGACGTCCGGTCCAATTGAGACCCTCGTGCCGCGCAAAACACAGCGAGGCCGCCCGGCTCGAAAGCCAAGCGACCTCGTCGTGGAATCCCAATCAGCTGGAGCTATGCGCCGTGCAGGAATCGAACCTGCAACCTAATGATTAAGAGTCATTTGCTCTGCCAATTGAGCTAACGGCGCAAAGAAGTCGCTTGGCGCGCCAGGAGGGAATCGAACCCCCGACCCACAGCTTAGAAGGCTGTTGCTCTATCCAACTGAGCTACTGGCGCGTAACGGGCGTAAGTTAGCCATTCGGGCGAAACGAATCAATCGCACTAATCTCCACCTGAGGCAAGACTCTCGGAGAGCACGCGTTGCAACTTGCGCGTGAGCTCGCCCGGTTTTCCGTCGCCGACGAATCTCCCATCGAGCTGCACGATGGGCATCACGTCAGTGGTCGTTCCGGTGAGGAAGAGCTCCGACAACCCGGGGATCTCGTCGACGTCGATCGGAGTTTCGTCGAGCTCGATCCTGAGGTCGGCGGCGAGGTCGCGGAGGACGGACCGCGTGATACCGGGAAGGATATGGTTGTCACACGGGTGGGTGCGAAGCGTTCCATCCAGGACGCCGAAGAAATTCGTCTTGGAGCCCTCGGTGACGGCTCCGTCGCGAATGAGCATCGCCTCGAACGCCCCCTGCTCTTTCGCCGCCTGTGATGCCAGCACGTTGGGCAGGAGATTGAGCGTCTTGAGATCGCAGCGGCCCCAGCGCAGATCGGGATGGGTGATCGCCGCCGCGCCGCGCTCGGACAGCTCGGCGTAGGGAGTGAACGGCGCCACCGAGATGTAGACCGTCGGCGGGGTTTCCGCGGGCGGAAAATGGTGAGCGCGCGTGGTCGCGCCGCGGGTGACCTGAATGTAGAGCGTTGCTTCCTGATCGAGCAGCCCGTTGTCGCGCAGCAGCTGCCGGCCGATCTCGACGAATCGCGCGGGAGAATCGCCGCCGCGAAGCGTGATCCTGATGCCTTCCAGGCTGCGTTCCAGCCGCTCGTTGTGGAAGCGCGTCGCGAACAGGCGTCCACGAATGGAGCGCACCACTTCATACACTCCGTCACCGAACACGAAGCCGCGGTCCTCGACGGACACCACGGCTCGAGCGCGCGGGAGAATCTCCCCGTTCACATAGACGAGGTCCTTCTTCAACCCGTTTTCACACCCGTTGCGCTGTATTCGCAGCCGTTGCCGCTGAACACCGGGGTAAGCCCGGGGGAAGGATCGGTGACCGTCCCACCGGTGAAATTACCGGCTGCCGTGAGAGTGCCGCGCAGCTCCATTCCGGACGAGGTGTTCGTGGCCGAGGAGTAGAGGGTGAGGTTCGTCAAGCCGTTGCTGAACGTGACGGTCCCGGCGAGAGCGCGTACTGTCGCCGACGGCGAGGCGCGCCAGGTACTCGTTGCCGTTGTGAGCGTGCCGTTGCTGATGACATCGAGGTGCAGCAGGAGAATCTGATTGTCCGGCAGCGAGCCCCCGGTACAGGAGAGCGTCGTCGTCCGCCGGAGCGTGATCGACCAGTCTCCTGTCGCCTGAAGCTGGGTAATTGCGCCGCCACCTCCGCCACCGCCGACGCCACCGATAGGATCGGTGGTCGCGTCGCATCCAGTAACGAGAGCCGCGAGTGCTACGACGTAAACGATTCGCTTCACATCTCCTCCCGGAGGGCAATTGTTGCAGCGGACATCAGTTGCAATTCGTTTGCCGCGCAGAGTGTGTCCATCGTGGCCGACGCCGGCTCTTGCACAGCTCGAGGTCCCTAAAGGTAAATTGTAGGATCGCCGTTCGTACATCCGCGTTGGAGGCGCACATCCCCGAAGCAACGCAAGCGCTCGTTTCAGGATCAGCACTATCATCCAGCGGCCCGTCACCACGCGCGCTGGGAGTCATCGCGCTCGTGGCCGGAATATTCGCCCTGACTCTCGTGGTGAGCGGATACTCATCATGGATTCTGCTCGGGACCCTGCTGGTGGTGTGGACCGTATGCGGATGGGCGATACACTTCCGTCCGCGTCCCCGCCACCCACTGGTTGCCGCGCTCGGCACCGTGCTGATCTGGTCGGCCGCCCTTGCGGCGCTGGCGGTGCTTACCGGCGTCTATCTACTGGCGCTCGGACCGAGCTGGATATTGTAGCGAGTTACTGAGTCGGGGCGCCCGGATTTGAACCGGGGACCTCCTGCTCCCAAAGCAGGCGCGATACCGGGCTACGCTACGCCCCGAGGTAGCACGCAAGTTATCATATCCGGCCTTCGGCACGCAACGCGGCGACGAGAGCGCTGAACGCCTGGCCGCGGTGGCTCACGCGCGCCGTCTGTTCGACGGTCAGCTCGGCAAAGGTCCCGCCGACCGCCCTGGAATCGAA
>JBGTEZ010000006.1:0-4655 GCA_041747535.1 Gemmatimonadaceae bacterium | reverse complement strand
CTTGATTTGTTTCACGTACGCTTCCTGCGCATCGCGAACGATCTGATAGATGTCGCGCTGCGCCGGAGTGAATTTTCCGCTCACCGGCATCGTCCGCGTCACGTCCGCCGTGTAGTGGTCAAACGACGCCGCCGCGTCGATGAGAAGAAGATCGCCGGCGTTGAGGACTTCGTTGTCATCCATGTAGTGCAGAATCAGGGCGTTCTTCCCCCCGGCAACGATGCTCCCGTAGCCCGGCCTGTCGCCGCCGAGCCGGCGGAACGTGCCATCGAGGACAGCCTGGATCTCATTCTCACCGCATCCCGGTGCCAGCGCCTTCATCGCCTCGCGGTGGCCGCGCGTGGATATCAGCGCCGCCTGCCGCAGCAATTCGATCTCAACCGGGCTTTTTTTGGCGCGAAGGCGGCGCTGCGTCGAATCGAGAGAATGTATGACGATCCCCGGGTTGGCAGCGCGCAGCTGGGCGAGGAACCGATTGCTCCGGGTGAGCGAGTCCGAGTTGGTGTAGTCCATCCCCAGCACATCGGGCACGTAGTAGAACGTCAGTCTGCGACCGGCCAGCGAGTCGATGAACGGCTTGAACGTGCCGATGTCGCGTCCCTCGACGCCGATCTTCGACTGGAGTGCGGTAGCGGGCGTCCGAATGCCATCCCATCGCTGCGCCAGGCGACTGGTGTTGGGAACGAACACCGTCGATGCAGTCGCGCCGTTGCGCTTCACCATCACCAGGATCGCATCGCTTTCGCCGAGCCCCGTGAAATACTGAAACCCGGGAGCTTGAAAGAAATTCGGCCAGTTCACTACCGGCTCCGACGCTCCGAAAGTCACGACGACGCCGGAGTCGATACCATTGGTCAGCGCGGCGCGGCGAGCGGCGTACTCCGCAAGACTGATCTGGTGCTTCCGGACATGGGCGGGCGCCTGCGCGACGCTGACAGACGGCAGGGCGGCGACAAGTGAGATCGCGAGCACGGCACGGACTATGGAATAGCCTCGCATAAGCAGTCCTTTGGCTACAGGTTCAATAGTAGTGAATGGAGATTGGACACCCGGAGGGTCGCGGGAGTTCAGTGAATATTATTCCACTGGCCACTACTTCAGCGAGTCGAGCGGCGTGGTACGAAGAAAGCGCGATCCGGACGAGAAAAAGCGTAAGCCCGCGCCTCTGGGCGATGTCGTGACGGGATTTCTCAAGCAGGCCGGGCTCGACGAGCGGGTCGAGCAGGCGGCGGTGATCCCCGAGTGGGAGTCGCTCGTGGGGCTCCAGATCGCGAAGGTGACCGAGCCGCGGTTCGTGACATCGGACGGGACTCTTTTCGTGGCGGTTACCACCAACGGGTGGATGACCGAGCTGTCGCTGATGGAGCCGCAGCTATTGCGCGCGCTCAACGCGCAGGCGGGGCGGGCGAGGATCAGAAAGATTCGCCTGCAGCTGATGCGCTAGGGTCTCGCCAAGAAGGGCCGCGGCAAGACCGTTTCTACCGAATCACCGAGCTCCAGATCGCCGGGTCTTCCTGCCCTAGCCGCCAGATCGCGAAGCGATGAACTCCGGCAGCTTCGCTCTGCCGGACCAGCGTTGCGAGCAATCCCGCATCCGAGACCCAGATCTCCGACCCTCCCGCGCCGCGGGATCGCATGAACCGGGTGCGCGCGTCGCGCTTGAGAGGAGCGCGCGCCTGACCCGCCAGCCGCTTCGCTTCCGCGAAGCTTATCGACTCTGTTGGCAATCCCTTTCTCCAGCGATACCCATAGGTTGGCAGCGCGGCGACCAACCGTGAAGGTCCCACTTCCGCCAGACGAATGGCGAGCGCGCCGCGAACCCACTCCGGCTCCGCAATCGGCCCCGGTCCCGATGTAGACCAGTGCTGATCGTACAGCATGACGATCAAGGCATCGGTTACCCCGAGCAGCGCGCGCCCGGGGTAGGCGACGGTGTCGGTTGCCGGAATGGCAATCGCAATGGTGCGAACTCCATGGGCCCGCGCCGAATCACCGATGGAGCGCGCCACTCTCAGAAGCGATGGCAGATCCGCCGGCTCGAGCGTCTCGAAGTCCAGGACGAGACCCCGATAGCGCATCGTTTGAGCGTGCCGGGCGATCGCCCCAGCCGCCCGGGCCAGACGCTCCGGCTCCCGCCCGAGACGGCGGATGGATGCCGCGTGAAAGCGGTCTCCATGCCAGCTCGTGACGATCGCCATCCGGTCGGGCGTCCCCTTTCGGGGATGAATTGTGTCCGGATAGGGTGACGGAAGCACCGGCTGGCCGGTCGCGCTGTCGATGGTGATCCACCCATTGATCAACGCGCTCAGCTTCCCTCCATGGTCCCTCACGCTCCTCGAGCTTGCCGCGTCCCACGGACCTGTAAACCCCCAGAACTCAGCACGTTGCGAGGTTGGCCGCCCCTGTGCGGGAAGGCAGGCAGGCTGCACCAACGCCAGCGGCACAAGGCAGAAAAGGCTTCTATAGAAAGCACGGCACATGAATTGACTCTCCATCATTTGATTTCCGAGCGCTGTAACTAATTCAATGGGCGTGCCAGCCAACGCCCTGAATTCGACAAGTCACAATAAATCGTTCTTCGACCACCCATGATTCGCAGTGGCATTTCCCCTCTCGACGAGCGCCTTGGCGGCGTAGCGCCGGGTCGCATCCACATCCTCACCGGCTCGCTCGGCACGGGCAAGACATCGGCATGCCTGCACTTCCTCGATGTCGCTCTCCGCGAAGGCGAGCGCGCCGCGATGGTTACCCAGGATCAGGGATCGGACCTGAAGTCGCTCGCAGATTACCTGGGAATCGACATTGATACCCCGCTGAGAGAAGGCCGGCTGCAGCTGGTTCGCTTTCGTTCGGAGTTCCCACGGAGATACGCACATTCTCCCTCGCCGGAAAGCGCGTTCGACGACCTGAGAAAAATGCTGGGCGCCAACCCGGCCTCGCGCATTGCCATCGATCCGCTCGACCCATTCCTCGGAGAAGGCGGTCCGGTGTCGGCGGGCGGTGTCGCCCTCACGAGCTTTCTCGAAGGACTCGGAGCGACGTCCCTGCTCACGCACCTGATGGATCCGGCTGAGAAGCCGGACCGCCGACTCGATCTGGTGATCGGTCGTGCAGCAGCGGTCATCCGGCTGGAACGCGGACACGCGAACGTGAATTACCTGGGCGTCGTCCGCGCCCGGCTTCCCGACGTCCCCAATGCACCCCTCGCCTTTCAGATCCGACGCGGGGTTGGCATCGAGCCATATCACGGCCCGCGCCAGAGCGAAACGCGCCCGAGCGCCTCCGTGAGAGAGACGAATCGCAAGCTGCTGGTGCTTCACACCGGGTCGACGGCGCCGACAGAGGTGATCGCTCTTTTTCGCAGGGATTATGACACCACGGTCCGGCCCGCACCGGCGACCGGCGCCTGGCTCGAGATGCCCGACACCGATGGTCCAGGCAAGGTGGACGGAATAGTCGTCGCCGTGACGCACGATTCAGTGCATGCCGCGCTGTCGCTCGTCGCGCGACTCGAGGAGCAGACTCAGCTCCTGCCGCTGATCGTCGCCGCGCGCTTCAACCTCCGGTCGGTTGACCGGGCGCGGCTACTCCGCGCCGGTGCGGACGAGATTCTGGCAACCGACATGGGGCCGCCCGAGTTTCTGCAGCGACTGGCGGGGGCAATCAGTCGCGCGCACGCAGCGCGGGTCACGCCGCAGTACTCCGACACGCTGATTCTCCAGCCGGAACGAGCCGGTTCGTTCAGGGCGATGT
The DNA here is from genome assembly GCA_041747535.1 of Gemmatimonadaceae bacterium. Lineage (GTDB taxonomy): Bacteria > Gemmatimonadota > Gemmatimonadetes > Gemmatimonadales > Gemmatimonadaceae > UBA4720. Next base: position 902 of record JBGTEZ010000006.1, on the reverse strand, counting down.
CACAGGAAGAATTTGCGGCCGCCCTCGCGAGTCACGTAGCCCACGACCACCCGACCCAGTACACCGTCGTCACGCTCGTTCCGGATGTCCAAACCGTGGACCGCGCCTCGCGCGCCAATTCGTTGCGGGACCTGACCGATCTGGTGCTGCGCTCGAGCCGGGCTGGGAGTGGTGATCTGACCGCGGTCATCGACGACCGGGTTGCCGTGTATCTCCACGGTACGCGACAGGACGACGCCGCGGTGTTCATCAACCGGGTGCGGACGGCATGGAAGGCACGGCGCGGTGGATCTCTGCAGGTCGAGTCGACTCCCTACCCGTCGGGCGAGCCGACGCTCCGGGCAGGGATGGAGGTTGGCCGGCAATGATGAGACAGGTTCGCTACGTGATGGTATTCACGCTCACCATCGTCTTCCTCACTATCGCCGCGCTGGCGGCGTACGGAAGAATCGGTGCGGCGACACTGGCCCGGACATCAACGGTCGCTACGACAGCGCCGGCCGGAACGGTCACTTACGGTCCGCGTCGTTCGATTCCCACCACCGCTGATTACCAGCAGTACGCGGAAGCAGACCGGGCGTGGCGCGCGAAGAATGCGCGGGAATTCACGCTCGCGGAGCTGAGAGCGCGCGGAGACGGCAAGCGGAGCGCGCGTCAGGCGCTGGACGATCGCGTGTACGCTTTTGCCAGACGCGGGGAAACCTCCCGCGCCATCAACGAGCTCGAGCGGTGGGTCGACAGCCACCCGCGCGACAAGTCGGCGATCCTCGCTCTCGCTCGCATGCTGAGGGAAACCGGTCGCAACGACGCCGCAGTAGCGCGCTACCGCCAGCTGCTGTCGCTCGACAAGCGCTGACGGATGAGAAGCCGATATCACATTGCGCTGCTGGCGCTCGTCGTGC
>JBGTEZ010000005.1:0-11560 GCA_041747535.1 Gemmatimonadaceae bacterium | reverse complement strand
CAGCGGGGTTCTATCCCGCTTCTCCGCTTTCCGGTTCAGAGGCGATCCGCTCAAGCCCGACGACGTCGCGCTGTACGAGCGCTATCAGGAATTTCTCGCCGCGCGAAACAAGCTCGACTTCGACAGCCTCGTGCTCAAGGCGGGCCAGCTGCTCGACAACGAATCCATCGCCGGCGAAATCCGCGCCCGCTGGTCCGCGGTGCTGGTCGACGAATTCCAGGACCTGAATCCGGTGCAGTACCGGATCGTCCTCGCGCTGGCGCGCGAGCACCGGAACATCTTCGCCGTCGGCGACGACGAGCAGTCGATCTACTCATGGACCGGCGCCGATCCCGCCGTCTTCCGCGATTTTGAGAGAGATTTCCAGGTCACGACCAAGGCGCAGCTCGGCGAGAACCGCCGCTGCCCGCGCCAGGTCGTTGAGCTGGCGCGCCGCCTCGTTGCGATCAACACTCCGATCTTCGAGGACCGGCGGCACGCCGAGGCGAGCCACGTTTCGCCCTTCGAGGTGAGGGCCGTGAGCTTTCCGACCGAGGACGCCGAGATCGCGTGGATCATCGACGACATCCGCCGCGATCGCGAGGCGCACGACCGGGCGTGGGGGGACTACGCGCTGCTCTACCGGAAGCACGACATCGGGAACACCGCCGAGACGGGATTCCTCACCGCCGGCATTCCCTGCCGTCTCGCCAACAAGCGGGCGCTGGCCGAGGATCCGGTGGTTTGCTACGTGATCGCTGCGCTGCGGGTCATCGCGGGCCCCGACGACGAGCTTCACAAGGAAGCTTTCCTCAAGGTCGTCCTTCCCAGGCTCCTGTTCAACAGCGCGCAGGCGAAGGCCGAAGAAAAGCGCATGTCGCTGCTGCCATATCTCGAGGAGCTGGTTCGGGAGCTCCCGAAAGAGCATGAGGACGCGCGCAAGATCTGGCGCAGCTTTTACGCGCTACGAAATCTCGCCGCCATCGGGTCGCGTCACTCGGACCTGGGTGAGCTCGTGGAGGAGCTGCTGTCGCAGCGCGTCGGCGAGTACCGCACCATCCTCGAGGACCACCACGACGACCTCTCGGACCCGGCGGAGGACGACGATGTCATGCGCCTCGCCGGCCTGATCGCTGAAGCATCGGAGACGGGACGCCCGCTATGGCTGCCGCGACTGGGCGGGGTGGAGATCGCAATCAAGGGAATTCTCTCGGGCCTCGGGTTGCGCCATGTAGTTCTGGGCGGCGCGCCTCCAGCCGGTGCCGTGCGAGTCGAGCTGCGCGACACCTCGCAGCTCGGCCTCGCCCTCGGAGTCTTCAAGGCAGCGCAGTACATGCGGAGCCGCTCGTTCGCCAATCATTTTCGCGATTTCACCACGGTGGATCTGGAGACGACCGACCGCGACACCGGGCACGCCGAAATCGTGGAGATCGCGGCGGTGCGCGTGCGCGATGGGAAGATCACCGATCGGTTCCAATCGCTCGTGAAGCCGCGAGTTCCGATCTCCGATGGGGCGAAGGACAAGCACGGCCTCGACGAGGATGCCGTCGCATCGGCGCCAGCCTTCGAGGAGATCTGGCCGGCGTTCCGGGAGTTCTGCGGCAGCGACGTGTGTGTGGCCCACAACGGGTACTACTTCGACTTCCCGATTCTGCGTCGCATGAGCGGGCCTCTGCCCGGCGCCAGCCTCGCTGAATACGACACACTCCTGCTTGCCCGCGAGCTGCACTCGGGTGCCGCCGATTTGCCGAACCTCGCGCGCGTCTACGGGATCGACCCGGGTCAGGCCCATCGCGCCCTGGCCGACTGTCTGACGCTGGCGGGAGTGTTTCTTCGCCTCAGCGAGGCGAAGGTTGCTCGCGCCCGCAAGACGGCGCTCATCAACCTTCTCGACCACCTTGGCGTCGCCCTCGCGCTGAGCGACGAAGAGACGATGGGGGCCGAGGCGAAGCTGCTCCGCCGGCTCTCGCGTCCGTATGCGCTTGGTCGCTTCAGTGACTGTCTGGCGTTTTATGGACTCGAGCGCGATGCGTCCGGGGATCCGTCACTTCCGACAGTCGACCAGGTGATCGATCGCCTCGGAGGCGAGAGGGTGATGAACCGGATCAGGGCCGAGAAAACGGCCGAGCAGCGGTACCCGCACCAGCTGCACAGGCTGCGGCCTCTTCTGGATCAATCCGCGGGGCTGCCGCTTGCGGGACAGATCGCGGATTTCCTGGAGCGGGTGGTGCTGTCGTTATCGGACAGGGTCGAGCGCGACCCGGCGCGCGTCAATCTTCTCACGCTGCATTCGACCAAGGGGCTCGAGTTCTCGCGCGTGTACATCGTCGGCGCCGAGGACGAGCAGCTGCCCGGCCAGCGTGATGTCAGCAAGCGCGAGGTCGAGGAGGCGCGGCGCCTGCTCTACGTGGGGATGACGCGCACGGAGGACAGGCTCGTGCTCACCCGCGTCGAGGCGAGGGAGGGGAAGCCGACCGGGAGGCACCGGTTCCTGGATGAGATGGGGCTTGTGCCGGTACAGTCTGGAAGGAATCACGCATAGGTGTGTTGCAGAGGGAACTGCAACTGAACGTGTGATCAGCCGGCAGCTCGTAGCTCGGAGAGGAGAGCTTCACTGCAGTCGTGACAGCGCTAACGCGGCTCATCGAATGCGCCCTATGGGTTATCGCCGCGCGATAAGAATCACGTAAACGTCATTTCAGATGGTGAGATTCTGGAATGGCGCACTTCGCGAAGCTCCTGGTCTGGCGCAAGGCCCACGCGCTGGCACTCAATGTCCATCGCGTGGCGCTACGAATCCGGACTTCAACTTTCTCGTCCCTGCGGAATCAGATGATCCGCGCCGCGATGTCGGTGCCTACCAACATCGTCGAAGGAAGAGGGCAGAAGAGTCAACGCGATTTCATTCGATTTCTGGGATACGCGATCAACTCGGCCTCGGAGCTTGAGTACCATCTGCTCATCGCGCGCGACACCCGAGCAATTACCCTCAACGATTTCAAATCGCTAGTCGATCAAACCATTGAAATCCGCAAGATGTTACACGGCCTATCGAGGCGCGTAGCATCGAGTGTTCACGATCAGGCACGCGAACCTGTCACGACTTCAGTGAAGCTCTCCGCTGCGAGCTCTAAGGCTGAAGGCTGACCACACGTTCTGTTAACGACCGCCCCAAACGGCCGCCTAATTCAGCTCGGACCGCTGAATCCCCGATTGTCATGAGGCTGTAACAAACACAAGTATCGTCTTGATTGCCGCCCGCAATCAGCTATCGTCTGGGGGACGGGCGCTCCACGCCGGAGCCTACCCGAACCACAGGAGATTGCCGTGACAACCGCCACATCCACCACCACTGCCGCCGTCGCGGAAGAGCTCGTCGCTCTGTGCCGCGCGGGGCGCAACATGGACGCGATCGAAGCGTTCTACTCGCCCGAGATTGTCAGCACCGAATCGACCGGAAACGAGCAGATGCCGGCCGTGCTTTCGGGGATCGACGCGATTCGCCAGAAGAACCGGTGGTGGATGGAGAACAACGAGGTCCACTCCGCCGAGGCCGACGGGCCGTTCGTTGGCGACGACAAGTTCGCGGTTCACTACGTCTTCGATGTCACCTTCAAGCCGAGTGGCAAGCGCGAGCGAATGGAAGAGGTGGCGCTCTACACGGTCGAGAACGGGAAAATCGTCCGCGAGCATTTCTTCTACAATCCGACGTCCACCTAGCGATCGTCAGGCCGGAGCCGTCGCTCTCTTCTTGATGGCGCGTAACCACATCCGGCGAATGAGCGCGCTGCCGGGGTAAATCACACGCCAGTAGCGCGCGAATCCCCGCCGCGCGGCGTCGCTGTTCGCAAAAACCCGTGTCTCGGTGGAGACGGTCGAGCCCCCGGACGCGTTCGGTGTGACGAGAAAATTCATCGCGGCGATCGCGTAGCCGGGGGGCAGCGGCTTGCGAAAGACATCGTCGCCCGGCCCGACACCCGGCCCCTTGGGCCGTTTCACCACCGTGCCGATCACCAGCTCGCGCGCGGTATCCTCGGCCAGTGTCCTGAAACCGCTTTGCGTCGCCACATCGATCAGCGACTTGTCCCTGCCAGCGTTCAGGATTCCCTCGGGAAGCGACCTGCCACCGCGACGGATCCAGGTCAGGGTCCGGAACAGAAGAATCTCATCAGCTGTGACGGCCCGCATTGCCTCGTAGGCGCGCGCCGGTGGTGCGTCCACCTCGACGCTGTGGTGCTCGCCGAATTGCCAGACCGGCATGAGTTCGTCGAGGCGCGTCTCGACGCGCCCAACACGGTGCTCGCGGATTGGATAGGCCAGCCACGCGATCGCGAGGCCCAGGACGAGCAACCCGGCGACCGCGAGCACTCTCCGGCTCAGGTTCCTTCGAACTTGAACGAGACCTTTAGCTTGGCGCGGTAGCTCTCGACTTTACCATCATTCAGCACAATGTCGAGCTCGGAGACTTCGGCTACGCGCAGGTCGCGCAGGGTTTTCGACGCGCGATTCACCGCTGCCGCCGCCGCCTTTTCCCAGCTCTCCGTGCTGGTACCGACCAGCTCGATCAACTTGTAGACGCTTTCCGCCATTTGGATTTCCTCTCCAGCTCAGGGTTTGCCGCGCGACGTAGGTTGCGGGCTACCTAGAGTGCGACGAGGGTTGCATCCTTGCAAGTGTGAGAAGCTTCGGAATGGAGTAAAGATCATGTCCCGGAAAGAGACAGACCGCGCTGAGTGGCGGGTCGCAGTGGGGCAGGACGAGACCGGCGCCCTCTTCGAACCGGCCAGTGCGGCCAATGACACGGGAGTGGTGTTCGTCTGCGCTCATGGAGCCGGCGGAAGCATGCACGATAGCGGCATGACGCGGACCGCGGAGGCGCTGCGACGAAATGGGCTGGGCGTAATCCGCTTCAACTTTCTGTACAAGGAGAAGAGATCCAAGCGGCCCGATCCGATGCCCCGCCTCAAGGAGTGCTTTGCTGCCGTGGTCTCACGCGCTCGCGCCGAGCTGGCGCCGAAAACTCTGGTCATCGGTGGCCGGTCGATGGGAGGAAGAGCCGGTTCGATGCTCGCGGCCGAGGCCTTTGAATGCGATGGGCTGTTCCTGCTCGCCTATCCCCTGCACCCGCCCGGACAGCCCGAGAAGCTGCGCGACGCGCACCTTCCCGCGATCAGGTGTCCCGTCCTCTGCATCAACGGCACACGCGATGCCTTTTGCACGCCTGCCCTCATGGAAACCGCCGTCAAAGCGGTTTCGACGGATTGGGAGATGCGCTGGATCGACGCCGCCGATCACTCGTTTCACGTACCGAAATCCTCGGGACGCAGTGATTCCGAGGTAATGGAAGAGATCGGCAGTACCGCCCGCGTCTGGGCGCTTCGAATCCAGGGGCGGGCCTGAGCTTGGAACAGGTCCTCACCCGGCAGCAGGGCGAGCTGGTCGCGCTCGAGCGGAAGCTGGTGCTCAAGGTGCGCGACGCGCTGTCGCAGTCCGATGGAGCGCGGGCCGACCTCGAGCGTCTCGCGTCCCTCGTCAACGAGATGGACGAGCTCTTCCTTCTCGTCGTCGTCGGTGAATACAACAGCGGCAAGAGCACGTTCATCAACGCGCTCCTCGGCGACGAGGTCTTCGCGATGGGGGATCTGCCGACCACGCGGGCGATCTCCATCCTGCGCTACGGCAAGGCCGGACCTCCGGAATCCATCGGCGAGCACGTGCAGCTCTATCACTATCCGCTCGAGGTGTTGCGCGACCTGGACATCGTCGATACGCCGGGAACGAACTCGATCGAGCGGATGGAGGAGGCGATCACCCGCGAGTTCGTGCCGCGCGCTGACCTGGTGCTGTTCGTGACGAGCCTGCTGCAGCCGTTGACGGCCAGTGAGCTCGACTTCCTCACCCACATCCGCGAGTGGGGCAAGAAGGTGGTGTTCGTCGTCAACGGGATCGACCGGCGCAACAGTGATGACCAGCTGGATCGGGTCCGCGAGTATTTGACTCGCGAGGTCACCGCGCGACTGGGGGCACAGGCGCCAACGCTTTACTTCATCAGCGCGCTACAGGCGCTGCGTGGGAAGCTGGCGGGCCAACCTGCGCGCGATTCGACGGCTTCAGCGGCGGCTCCGCCCGCCCCGGATGCGCGCAACGAATATTCGGCCCTCGAGCGCTACGTCCTCGAGACACTGCGCGAGACGGAGCGCGTCAGACTCAAGCTCCTCACCCCCCTCGGCGTGCTCCGCAACGTTCTCAGGCGGAACACCACCGCTCTCGAGACCCGTCTTGTCGTCGTCGACGAGGACGCGCGGGTCCTGAAATCGATTCGCGATCAGCTCATCGCCTACTCCGCCGAGATGCGGACAGATGCCGAGCGCTACCTGATCGAAATGCGCAACGTGCTGTACGAGCTGGAGAAACGCGGGCGGTCCTGGTTCGAGCGCACGATCAGGATCGGCAACGCGTTCTTCCTGCGCAACAAGGACGCGGTGGAGAACCGGTTTCGCGCCGAGGTCGTCAAGGACGCGCCCCAGGCGGTGGAGGGAGTCGTGCACCGGATGGTCGACTGGACCGTGCAGCGCAACCTCAAGCTGTGGCGCACGGTATTCGCCGAGCTCGACGCGCACACGGCGAGACTCAGGGAGTCGGGCGCGCTGGCGCCGCACGGAGACACGGAGTTCCAGTACAACCGCGAGGAGCTCTTCGCCCGCCTGCGCGAGCCGGTGGAGAGGCGTCTCGACGAGTTCGATACCGAGAGGGAAGCGCGGGAGATCGTGACGTCGGTGAAGGAGGCAGTCATGAGCGCGTTCGGCGTCAACGTCCTGGCAATCGGGCTGGGCGGCATTCTCGTCACGGCGTTCACCACCGCGGCGCTCGATTTCACCGGAGTTCTGACCGCGACGTTGTTCGCGATCGCTGGCTGGCTGATCATACCGGCGCGGCGAAAGCAGCTGGTGAAGGAGTTCGAGGCCAAGATCTCGAAGCTGAACGAGGATCTCGCTGCGTTGCTGCGCGCCAAATTCGAGGAGCAGCTGACCCGCTACGAGCGGCAGCTCCTCGATGTCGTCGCGCCGTACGAGAGATTTCTGGACACCGAGAGGACGAAACTCGAAGGCGGCTTGAAGCAGCTCAAGGAAGCGGCCAGCGAGGTGGACGCGCTGGAGCAGCGCGTGGTGCAAACGTTTCCGGACGGCGCTTAAGGCGCGCCTTTCGTCGCCGCTTTCCCGGCACTTTTCGCGGTGCCTTTCGCGGTGCCTTTCGCGTTGCCTTTCGCGTTGCCTTTCGATGTGCCCGGTCCAGCACCGTCGGGCGACCGCCTGTCGCCGACATCAGCGTCGAACTGCCTCCAGACTCGCTCGATGTCAGCGGGAGAGACATGGACTGGCGAGCCGGACAGAATTCCGGTGACGTTCCGGAACGGACGGCCCATTTGCATGCCGCCCTTGTCGATAGTGAACTCGCGAATCGCCTTGTCGTGCCACGAGCCGCGCATCTTGAGCACCGTCAGTCCACGCTTCATGTCGCCGAACATCTCGACGTAGCGGAGCAGAATGATGGAATCGGTGAGGGTCGAGATGTGCGACTCGGTGATCGAGTCGCCGCCCATGAGACTGCCGGTGGTCGAGGTGAACATCCCGGTGATCTCCTGGTGTTTGATGAACGACGTCAGGCCGATGACGAACTCACGGAATGCCTTGACCGTTCCCACGTTCTCCAGCGCTGAAAGACTGTCGAGCGCCACACGCTGCGGCTTGAACTCGTTGATGATAGACTGGATCGTCACCAGCCAGTCCTCGAGTCCCTGCACATCGGGATAATCGCAGACGACCTTCAGTGTTCCCTTCTTCTCCATCGCATCGAAGTCGAAGCCCCAGCCCTTGGCGTTCCTCACCAGCTGGTCGCGACTCTCCTCGAACGCGAGCAGCAGGCACTTTTCGCGCGCAAGCGCACCGCCCTGGAGGAATTGCGCGACAGTGAGAGTCTTTCCCGTACCCGTGGCGCCCGAGAGCAGCGTCACGGAGTCGCGGAAAAATCCTCCACCGCACATTTCGTCCAGCTCCTTGTTTCCCGAGGAGATCCGGACGTCGGACGACTTCATGCTCAGCTGCATCGCCGACAGGGGAATGACGATCACACCACCGTGCGGAATGATGGTGAATGGATACTCTCCCTTCTGGTGATCGCACCCGCGGAACTTCAGAATCTCGATCGTGCGACGGCGCGTTTCGTCCTCGAGCGCGTTGCGGAGAATCATCACGTTGTCGGCGATGAACTCCTCGACTCCGAACCGCGCCACCGGACCATGATCGTCGACACGCTCGGCGGTGAGAACAGCTGTGACTCCCATCATCTTGAGCGCTGAAGCAATCCGAAAAAGCTCGCCCCGGACCATGCTTTGATCGGAGAACTGCGAAAACACGGCGCCCAGCGAGTCCACAGTCACTCGTGTTGCTTTGACCTTCGTCACTGCGTTTTCGATGCGCGCGACCAGCGCGCCAAGGTCGAATCCGCCTGCCTCCATCGTGTCGATGTGCGGGTCGGGCGACGCATCGACGAACGCCAGCATCCCCTCTTTTTCCCACTTGGCCAGGTCCCAGCCGAAGCTGTGCATGTTCTTCTTCACGTCCGTGACTGACTCTTCGAACGTTACGAAGACGCCTGGCTCACCGAGCTGAATTCCCGCCGCCAGAAAGTGGATGCCGAAAACCGTCTTTCCGCTGCCCGCCGTGCCGGAGATCAACGTCGTGCGGTTCTTCGGCAGCCCGCCCTTGGCGATGATGTCGAGGCTGGAGATGCCAGTGCGTAGCTTCTCGACGCTTAACGGCTCTGTATTTCGGCTTGTCACTTGGCTGGTGGGGTCGGAGATGTAGCTGACTGGGGCCGGACCTCGAGCCCCAGGAGAACTTTCGCCTTGTCCGACAGATCTCCGATCACGCGCCGGAGCGGCGGAGGCAGCTGCTTGATCAGGGTCGGGGTGGCGAGAATTTTTTCGTCTTCCGCGCGCTGTGGGTGCTCGAGCACGTCGATGATCTCGAGCTCGTACTGTCCCTGCAGCTCTTCCGCGCAGATTCGCTCGAGGTTCGTGATCGCTACCTGGGCACGGGGACTGGTCCCCGTCACGTAGAGGGTCAACAGGTATTTGTTGGACAGGAATCCTCCAGCATGGAAGCTACGGGGATTTCGGTGTTTTCGCGGTCGATTTTCTGCTTTCGAATAGCGAAAAACGGGCCCGCTTTGGGCCCGCTCGTTGCATTACGAGAGCTGTCTACCCCAGCAAGCCATTTCTGTACCAGCTGTACAATAACCCTCCTGGATCGAAGGGGCAGCCAGCGCATGACCACCGAGACCGAGCCACCACGGACACGGCCAGCAGCGAGCCTGCGCGGTATCATCGAGCGCCTGCCCGACGGCATCGTAATAGTCGACCGCGAGGGCAACATGCGCTTTGTGAACCCGGCGGCAGAGCGCCTGTTCGATCGCACTGCGGTTGAGCTGGTAGGCACGGCATTCGGGTTTACGCTTTTGGCCGGTGAGACCACGGAGATTGAGATCGTGCAGCGGGGCGGAGGAGCCATCGTCCACGCCGAGCTCCGGGTAGTCGACACGGACTGGGAGAACGAGCCTGTCGAGCTGGTCTCCCTCCGGGACATCACCGACCGGAAGCAGGCTGACGAGCGTGCGCAGCAGCTGAACTACGAGCGTGAGGCCCGGCTCGAGGCCGAGGCGGCTAGCCGCGCAAAATCGGAATTTCTTGCAATCATGTCGCACGAGCTACGCACTCCCCTTAACGCGGTGCTCGGCTACTCGGAGCTGCTGGAACTCGGCATATCCGGTCCACTCACCGACAAGATGCGGGAGCAGGTCGGTCGCATTCGGGCAAGCGCGAAGCATTTACTGGGACTGGTCAACGACATTCTCGATCTCGCGAAAGTGGAGGCGGGAAGATTGTCGGTCAGCTCCGGCCCGGCGTCCTCGGCGGGAACAGTGGCCGCGGCGATGGCATTGATTCAGCCACAGGCCGCAGCGCGCGGGCTCGACGTGGTTGTCGAGCCGCTTACCGATCCAGCTCCCGTTTACCTCGGCGACGATGAGCGAGTGTGCCAGATACTGGTCAACGTGCTCTCCAACGCGGTGAAGTTCACCGAGCCGGGAGGAACGATCACGGTCGAAGTTTTTACGCCGAGGGCGCCGGAGGGCGACACCCGTCTTTCGCACCAGCGTGAGTACGTGAATTTCCGGATCAGCGATACAGGATCGGGAATTCCCGAGGACAAGCTGATGTCCATCTTCGACCCGTTCGTTCAAGCGGAGACAGGTCACGCCCGTACGTCGGAGGGGAGTGGCCTCGGTCTGACGATCAGCCGGCGGCTCGCCCGGCTGATGGGAGGCGATCTGGTGGTTGCCAGTACAGTCGGCGAGGGATCCACTTTTACGCTTTGCCTGCCTGCCGACACGGCCGGTCATGAGGCAGAGCCGGCGCCCCCAATCGCGGGTGAAGCGGTCAAAGCCCAACGCGATGTGAAAGGGTTTGCCAGAGTCGGCCGCGCGCTCATGGCAGTGATGGACGAAACGATCGATACTATCGTCGAGCGCCTCCGCACGGATCCCAACCTCAACATCGCCGCGGGTCTGAAGTTTTCGCAGCTGGCAGATCACCTCCCGACTCTTTTGGCCGATATCTCGGGTGCACTGGTCATGATAGAAGAGCTCAAGGGCCAGCCATCGCTGCTGCTTGCCGACGCCACCGAGATCCAGCGCATGGTCTCGGAGCGCCATGGAATACAGCGCCGCACGCTCGGCTGGAGCGAATCCGCGCTGCGGCGTGAATTCATGATCGTCCGCGAAGAAGTGGAGCGAGTGATTCGAGCCGCTTCTGATTCCGGGGATCCTCTGCCGGTCGAAGACGGCGTCGCGGTGGTCGGACGATTCCTCGATCAGTCGGAGTTCGTGGCGGTGAAAGCCGTCCACAGCGGCCACAAGCGATAAGCACGTACGGACAGGCCTCCGACTTGACGCGGACGAATCCCATGAGCGAGCTCGCAGCCAATGACGCCATCGCTACCATCGCTGTCCGTGATCTGGCGAAGGCCAGGCAGTTCTACGAGGGTAAGCTCGGCCTCACCCCCGCGACATCCAGCGAGAAATCAGTTCTGAACTACAAGAGCGGAAAATCTACGCTCATGGTTTACATGTCGGATTTTGCCGGCACCAACAACGCGACCGCCGTGACATGGATCGTCGACGACGCCGAGGTGCTCGCCCGCGCGCTCAAGGCAAAGGGCGTGGTGTTCGAGCACTACGATTTTCCGGGGACGACGCGGAAAGGGGACGTGCACTTTGCCGGAAAGCTCAAGAACGTCTGGTTCAAGGATCCGGACGGAAACATTCTCGCTGTCGTGAGCGGATGACAAAAAAATAGGAGGGACCAAACTGGTCCCTCCCATTCTCACGATCTGAAGCGAAGCTACGCGAGCGTGGTCATCGACTCGTAGCCGAACGTCTCGACCGTCGGCTTGCCCGACATTATCGGACGAAGCGTCCTGTCCAGCTGCGGGTACGTCGTGGATTCGTACTTACGTGCCGAATC
>JBGTEZ010000004.1:0-8262 GCA_041747535.1 Gemmatimonadaceae bacterium | reverse complement strand
TTGCCGATCTGCCCGATGATCCTGGGCGGGATGGTCAGCGAGGAATTTCGAGTCGCCGTCACGGTGTTGAGCCGGGTTCGTCGCCCGTCGTGCACGACGTAGATGATCATGTCGGCCCAGTTGTGGTTCTGGACCTCGAGGACCACCGGCTGAGAGCCAGGGACCAGCTCCGGCAGGACATCATCCGGGAACTGGCTGCCGCGGCAGCCAAACAGCGCAGCGGCAACGGCAATTGCTACGGTCGTTCGGAACACGCGCATCTTCGCTCCGACTCGTTTCTGATCGACAATCTACGGCGATTTTCGGGCCGCGAAAGTCTGTATTTTCGCCGCGTGATTCCTGCGGGGATCGGTACAAAGAAAAAAGCCTCTACAACAAAAGCTTGTCGTAGAGGCTTCACCTTTTCAGTCGGGGCGACTGGATTTGAACCAGCGACCTCCTGCTCCCGAAGCAGGAACACTACACAACCAATCACTACATTCTGCCGGAGTTCATAGGGGAGTCGGGAGTCGGTGCCGGACCTTTCCGACATTCCTGCCGCACGGCGGCGGGCGAAACGGGTAACGCGCTCGTCCTGCCTTCCACAAGTGATGGGGTCCCGACGCTACGTGACGTTTGTTCTCGATTGCATGAGTCGGCGGATCGCCGGTACTAGCGCGACGACTCCGACACCCGCCAATGCCAACAATCCGGGCTGCAACATTGGAAGCAAACTCTGGTCATCGGGAGAGGTGAAACCACGCGTACTAACGCCAGCCACGATCAACAGTCCAACAACACCAACAAAATCACCGACGCTCATCAGGATACCTGCGAGGATACCAAGACTTGTGTAGGTGAGTAAGCGAGCCAGGGGAACCGGGGCGACGAAGAGTGATACCGCCGCCGCAACCACGAATATCGCTGCGACCGCAAATCGGAACGTCTGATCGAAGCGGGATTCAGGCGGTTTTTCGCCGACCTGCCACTGCCGCATTTTCAAACCCCGTTGGGTGATAATTGCTACGTTGTTGGAGGGAGAGGACTCGGGATCGGAACCGACGGGACAGGGGCTCCACACCGGCGAGTCCAGAACCAGTCAGCCAACGATCTGGCGCGAGTAAGCTCAGGATCGGTAAGCACTAATTTGCGAATATCCGGGTCGGGTTTCTTACCACTAGCCGAACCGGAGTCGCCCCCCAATGTTGGAGGCGGCTCCCGTCGGACAGAAAGAATCACACGCTCGCCAGCGGCGAATGGGGAGAACCGCACCGCAAGTTGGTCCACTAGACGGTCAGTCGTGGAATCGCTTCCTGGGTCCGAGATCGCTATGTAGACAGGCTTCCCCAAGGAATCGAACGCCACAACGCTAGTTCGCTGGTCAAGCCCACCTCTAGGGTCGATGTACTGGTACACAAAAGACGCGGAGTCCGCCGGTGTAGGCCGCATCGCCCGGCACATTATGACTGCGCCGGGAAGGCTCAACGGGTCTGAACCCGAGTTGGTTTGCGCACCTCCTAGCGCTGACCATAACAGCACCAGGAAGAGCGACGGCGGAATCTGCGTCATTGGCCCACTCCTCTACTGCATCATTTCACAAACCTTAACCCAAATTCCCTGGCGGGTAGCCCCGTTGTCAAACGAGATACTCCAATGTTCGTATGTACAAGTGTATCCACCGCTGCCACCTCCTCCCCCGCCCCCCCCAGTCGACCAAATTGGACCCGCAGTGATTGCTCGAGTGGAGCAGCCATACGAGTTCCAAACAAAAGCCAGAATGTTGACGTTTGTGTGTACGGCAGCAGCTTCATAAACCTCTGTCACAAGGAATGCGCCACCTATTGTTCCAGGCGGTAGAACCTTTATGGCAAAGTTAGCTCCGAGGACAACTGCCTTACCCCAAATATCCCTCAAAAGGCTCGTTCGCCTATTCAAATACTCCATTCTTCGATACGCGGCCTGGTTGACGACGTTGGTACAAGCATCGACTTGAGCCCCTCCCCACTGGGCGAACGAATACAGAGGGGGTGATTGGAAGGTTCGGTCTCGATACATACGGGCGCGGGACGGCCCGGACGCGCCCCTTCGGCGCTCCGGTCTGTCACTGGGGCCAAGCCGACGAATCTGAATGTCCGGTGGCGCTACTTGCCGTTGGTCCTCGCCGCAGACCTTGCCTGGATCCGGACAGTTTGGATCGGGAGGTATTTCGAGGTATTGGAGATCCGTCGCAACCGGATCGGTCCCGATCACGCTATGGAAGTTCGCCGCCATTAAAACGGTTTGCTCCTCCGTTAATTGTAGGATCCTACCATCGGAGTAACGAACTTCGCGGTCAGGTATGCTCAGGGTGTACGATGATCCATCATTTTCATAGATGGTGAGCTGTGAAACTGACTCCGTAAACCGCGGGCTTGCGTCATGAGCCTGGAGCTTAGGATTGTCGGGGCCGCCGAGGTCAGTGCTACATGCACTTATTACAACTCCAATAACAACACCCCACTGAACGTGATGGATTCCCCAGCCATTTACCCGCATGTCGCCTCCTGTTGGTGATACTCCGACTTCGGTTAACCCTCTGTGCTGGGCAAAAATCAAATGGTGACATCGATTCGTCGGTTGGCCGTCGATCTCGGCGTACGGGAGGCGGGCGCAAAATTTTCCGCCACGTGCGAACAGGATTTAGCGGCGACACGTTTGGAATCGTTCCAAGTTTTTTGACTCAGCGGACCGTGTAAAGACATTATTCGTATCACGGGATGTCACTTTCTTGTCACGGCGACCACCGAGTAGACGGAGCGTCACCATTACCCGAGGACGGTATCGCCACCTCGTCAGGCGGCCGTCAGAACTCGAGTTCAAGAAGCGCAGGTCTCTCAATTGACAGATTGCCCGAGAATGTCGACGCAGGCCTTTTTCAAGATTTCTTTGTGGCGTCTGCAGGCGATTCGGTCTCATGTCGATTGGCTTCATGCGCGACGCGTTGGCGCCGGCGATAAGCCGATCTCCATGCAGCCACGCGGAGTACAAAGCTCGTCACGCGCAGGAGGGAGCGACCTCATTTTCAACCGGCAGTAACATCTCACTCCGAACCTGGTCAGATTACTGCTACCAGCATGCAGACCGTGAGACCATGCTCGCTGTGATGTCGGAGCCTCGAAAGGTGCTAGAGCGAGCGTTCGGTACATGATTCCGGCACAAACGGGAACCCAAACGGGTACCGCACGCACAGAAGAAAAACGGCCTGACACCGAAATCAATGTCAGACCGTGAGTTACTCAGTCGGGGCGACTGGATTTGAACCAGCGACCTCCTGCTCCCGAAGCAGGCGCGCTACCGGGCTACGCTACGCCCCGAAACAACTAATCCCCGAAGTGCGGGGGAGACCCGGATTCTAACACGTCGAGCCGCCTTAAGGGAGGCTCGAATGTCCGCGAATGAGAAGTGGCTCTTCGTCAGCTCACGCTCGGCAGCCGCGATGAATGCACGCGAACTCATCGTTGCGATTCCCATGGGCTGGGTGAGTATTCGAGCCGAGCCCCTCCCCCGGCTGAGAGAGAATTCCCCCCTTCGAGACCGCTTATGCAAAAATCTGTCAATGCACGGATCGCTCAGCTGCCGACGATGCTGCGCCAGCGCACCGCGTTTCTCTCGTTCGTTCTTTTGGCGGTCGCTGCGCCCTCCATCAACGCACAGACGACTTCACAGATCACCGGAACGGTGACCGATAGCCAGACCGGACAGCCAGTCGGTGGCGCACGGGTCTCGCTGCCGGGCACTCTCTTGGGAACCATATCGCGGAACGACGGCACCTACCGCCTCACCGTCACTCCGGGCCGCCACCCGGTCCTCATCAGCTATCTCGGATACTCGCCGCGCCGCGACACTGTTGACCTCGCAGCGGGACAGACACTGAACAGGGACTACACGCTCTCGAAGGGCGTCAATCAGCTCGACCCCTCGGTCGTACTCGGAACCCGCGCCGCGCAGCGAACGGTCCTCAATTCGCCGGTGCCCGTCGATGTCCTCACTCCGATCGAGATCAGGCAGACCGGCGCCGTCGAGACGAGCCAGATCATCCAGCTCCTGGCGCCGTCCTTCAACTTTCCCCGGCCCTCGGTCGCCGACGGCACCGACCACATTCGTCCGTCCACGCTGCGTGGGCTGGGCCCTGACCAGGTGCTGGTGCTTCTGAACGGCAAGCGCCGCCACACCACCGCTCTCGTCAACGTGAACGGCACCATCGGCAGAGGATCTACCGGGGTAGATCTCAACGCCATTCCAGCCAGCGCCATCGACCGGATAGAAATCCTGCGCGACGGCGCCGCGGCGCAATACGGGTCAGACGCAATCGCGGGCGTCATCAACATCATCCTCAAGTCCGACGCATCGACCGATGTCGAAGCCACGCTCGGCCAGAACTACACGACTCTCGAAGCGCTTGGCTACAAGGAGAAGCTCCGCGATGGAGATGTGACGGCGTTTGCGGCGAACACGGGAGCTTTGTTCGGGACCGATGGGTTCGTGCACGTGACCGGACAGGTCGCGCACCGCGGCTCGACCAACCGCTCGCTCCCCGACGCCCGCGTCCAGTACTTCCCGGGCGATCCCCGCAACACCGATCCGCAGTACGTCAACCAGATCCATTTTCGCCAGGGCGACGCGATAGTGAACGACCTCGGCTTTTTCGCGAATGGTGGATTGCCCGCGTTCGCGAACGGGGCGCAGATCTACGGATTCGCGGGATTCGGTCACCGTGAAGGCCAGGGCGCCGGCAACTGGCGCCTGCCGAGTGGGAACAACACCGTGCGCGCGCTGCATCCGAACGGATTCCTTCCCTTCATCAACAGCACCATCGGCGATCTGTCGGGAACGGTGGGCGTAAAGGGCGGCCTGCGCGGCTGGCGGTACGACCTGAGCGGCGGCTACGGCGGCAACAAGTTCGACTTCGACATCACCAACAGCAACAACGCGACGATGGGCGTCGAGCCGAAGACGGAGTTCTACGCGGGCACGCTCAAGATCGGACAGGCCATCGCCAACCTCGACTTCGTGCGTGCTTTTCCCATCAGCATCTTTGCGACTCCCCTCAGTGTCGCAATCGGCGCCGAAGCCCGGCGCGAAAGCTACGGAATCGAGGCCGGCGAGCCGGATTCGTATCGCAACGGTGGATTCCTCGTCCTCGACGGGCCGAACCAGGGGGCGCTGACGACTCCGGGATCACAGGTATTCGCCGGCTTCCAGCCGGGCGACGCGGGGGACCACAGCCGCACCAGTTACGCTGGGTACATCGACTTCGAGGCAAGCCCCTTCGAGCGGCTCCAGCTCGGGGTGGCCGCAAGGACGGAGAACTACAGCGACTTCGGCTCGGCCACTACCGGCAAAGTGTCGGCTCGTCTCGAGCTTTTCCGCGGTGTCGCGATTCGCAGCGCGTTCAACACCGGATTCCGCGCGCCATCGCTCGGCCAGTCGTTCTTCTCCTCGACAGCGACCAATTTCCTGAACCTGGGAGCCGGCCTAGTGCCGGTGGAAGTTCGTACACTGCCCGTGTCGAGCGGGCCGGCGGCTGCACTTGGCGCCGAGCCGCTCCGCGCCGAGAAGTCGAAGAACTTCGGCCTCGGCCTGGCGCTGGCGCCGATTCCGAGTCTGTCACTGACCGCTGACTACTATCACATCAGGATCGACGACCGCATTGTCTTCTCCGGCAACTTCACGGGCGCGGCTATGACGAACTTCCTCGCCGCGCAGGGCTTCCCCGGCGTCGGCAGCGCGCGCTACTTCACCAACGCCATCGATACCCGCACCAACGGCATCGATGTGGTTGGACGTTACGCGCTTGATTTCGCGGCGGCCGGCATAACTCGCTTCACGGGTGGATACAATCACACCGCCACGGTCGTGAAGCGCGTCGCCAATACGCCACCAGCTCTTTCGGCGCAGCAGGCAGTTCTATTCGACCGGCTGGAGAGGTCGCGCATCGAAGAGGGTCAACCGCGCGAAACCATCAGTCTCACGCTCGATCACACGGTTCGCGCATTCAACGCCACGGTCCGCTCGACCAAATTCGGGGAGGTCGGTACTCGCGGCGCCACCAATCCGCTCCTCGACCAGAAATACGGCGCCAAGTGGGTGACCGACGCCAACATCTCGCTTCCCCTCACCCGGCTGTTCCGGTTCACGCTCGGCGCAAACAACATCACCGACGTGTACCCGGACGAAAACATCCCGGCAAACAACAACAGTGGAATTTTCCCATACAGCGCAGTCGGCCCGACACCGTTCGGGTACAATGGACGGTTCGTTTACGCGCGATTGAGGTGGGAGCGGTAACGGCAAGTAGTCGGAACAAACAACGCGGGTGCTGAATTCGTTCGGCACCCGCGTTTTCTTTGGTCGACCGTTGGGGCGGGCGGGGAAACAGGTTGTGACCTGAAAACCTGCTACCTACGCACCTTTCTTACCTCCCGCCCGTTCCCCTCCGCTTTTGCAGTTTACCTGCTCTGCTCGTAGACAATATCAACCGGGATGGCCCTGGCCCCAAGCCGCGCAAGATCACCAGCGAGCACCGGCCCGATCTTGCCGAATTCCTCGTACATCCGGCCCGCTCCGTCGTAATCTCCATCGCCCTGCACGGTGAGAATCCACTGCGAGAGCGAGTCCGCGCCCGCCTGCATCTTCGCCATGTCCACCCGGTACTTTCCGCTCGCATCGCGCGCGAATGCGCCGCGCTGCTGGAGAAAGTTGAACGCAACGACGTTGGCGCGCCCGTGCGAGCTGGCCGCACCAAATCGAATCGAGCGGAATAGACTGGCGAGGAAAGTCACGTAGTTGTCCTCCAGCTTCTGGCCACCCATCTCACCCTGGGAATTGAGCTGGCGAATCATGTAGAGTCCGAGGATGTCCGCCTTCCCCTCTTCGAGCGCGGAGTAGCGCTCCTTGAGCGCCGGTCTCACCAGCCCCTTGCCGTTGATGGTGTTCTTGATGCCGAGTCCGTGAGCCACCTCGTGAAACATCACGTTCCCGAAAAACGCATCGAAGGTGATGTTCGGAACCTGGTCGGATACGATCAGCTCGTTCGCGATCGGTACCAGGATCTTGTCGAATTTCGCCCGCATCGCGTTCTTGAGCTGGAGCCGCCGCGTCCCCTTCTTGAGCTGCACTTCCTCGTCGTTGGGAAGATTGATCGCGATCGTCTTCGACCCGGCGTTGGCATCACCCGCGACGTACACTACATCGTACGCGTTGAGATCCGACCCGGCCGCCGGCGTCTCGCTCTTGTACTTGTCGGCAACCGGGATTCCGCGCTGCAGCGAAGGCAGGAGCGCGACGTACTTCGACAGGCGTTGGCTCCACTCCTTGTCCTTCAGCAGGACGAACGCCTCGTGCGTCGCCTTGTATCCGTAGAGAGCGTCTTCGTATGTCTCGATCGGCCCAATCACGATGTCGAGGTTGTTGTTCTTCATGTCCATCCACGCCAGATCGCTCGGCTGATACCGGTCAGTGAGCAACGCGTCGGCGCGTGTCCTCAGGTACGTCGCCAGTCCCGCATCCTCGGCCAGCGCCGCCGCTTCGCGCAGCTTTGACGCGGCAAGCTGGTGGCTTGCCGCGAATGCATGATGGAAGGGAACCGCGAAAAGTTTTCGTGACCCGTCGCGACGAACGAGCGTGTAAAGGCTCTTCAGCGAATCGGCTCGCGCGCCGCCGACTTTGACCGCCTCCTCGAACTCTGCCTTCGTCATGTCGGCGGGATAGTATCCCGCACCGGGAGGCTTGGGCCCGAAGCCGGGGACGAACGGCGCGTTGCCGTCGAGCCGGTCCCATGGACCGTAGTTCACCTCGACCAGACGCCTCGAGGCGGGATCGGAGATGGCCCGGAGAAGCGAGTCTCCGTTTCCGTATGCTTCTGCCCAGAACGGCTCGTTCATCGCGCGCGCCGCGTCAATGAGGAGGGGCAGCATCTGCCGCTCCTTCGCGCTCAAGCCGGATTCGTCGGCGACGAGCCGGACGGTCGTGTAGCGGGCGAGTCGCTCAGCGGGCGTGGGCGACGCCGCTGAGGAGCTCACCGCAGGTTGCGGCGTCGTCGCGGGAGGTGTCACCGCGCAGCCGCCGAGAGGCGCGGCAATAAAGAGCGCTGCGATCAGTCTGTTCGAGATCATTGATTTGTCCGTAAGCGATTTGTGGGGACGCGGAACCTGCGCGAGCTCGAATGCCTCAGCCCGCGCCGGACGCTAACGTCAAGAATCGTTCTTGGGCGGGGGAAGGGGCGACTCTTTCAGGACAGCCCAC
>JBGTEZ010000003.1:0-7513 GCA_041747535.1 Gemmatimonadaceae bacterium | reverse complement strand
AGCGGCAGCGACCGGCCTGGCAGGGGCGGCCCACCGGATAGGTCGAGCCGGGGTGGTCCTCCGGACCGATCGAGCCGTGGCGGACCGCCAAGGGGTCGCGACCGCTCGTGAGCGGTCCGTTTCACCAGACCGGTGGGTGGATCGAGGTAATCGCCGGCGTCATGTTCAGCGGAAAGAGCGAAGAGCTCATCCGGCGCGTCCGGAGATCGATGATCGCGCGCAAGCGGGTTCAGGTTTTCAAGTCTCACCTCGATTCCCGCTACGCCGGCATCTATTCCGTCTCGAGCCACGACGGCCGGCAGGTCGAAGCCATCCCCGCGGATTCAGCGGCGCAGATTGCCCAGCAAATCGACCCAATGGCCAACGTAATTGCGATAGACGAGGCCCAGTTTCTGGATAATGGAGTCCTTGCCCTCGTCAGCTCGCTCGCGGCCCGTGGGCGCCGGGTAATCGTTGCCGGAACCGATACCGATTTCCGCGGGGAGCCATTTGGCGCAATGCCCGCCCTAATGGCAATAGCCGAGGTAGTGGACAAGCTGCACGCGATTTGCGTTCTATGCGGAGGTCCCGCCAGCCGCAATCAACGGTTGATCGGGGGAAGCCCTGCTCCGTACAACTCACCGCAGATAATGGTGGGCGGAACGGAATCCTACGAGGCGCGCTGCCGGATGTGTCACGCTGTCCCGGCGACGGACGCCTCACAGGTTCCGCTGCTTTAGTCGCGCTTTTCGGGGCTTAAGGGGGCAAGCAGTAGTTTACGCGTGACAGGTGTAACAAAATGTTCTACCTTGCCGCTTAGTTCGGCCGCGGTGGGCTCACTTCAATTCCCGACAGATGATTCTTATCGGATTGACCGGTAACATCGCGAGCGGAAAGTCAGAAGTAGCGAGGATGCTCGCCGCGCGGGGAGCCACGGTGATAGACGCCGACGTGCTCGCGCGTGAGGCAGTCGAGCCCGACACCCAGGCGCTCCGGGACATCGTGAAGCGGTGGGGCAAGGACGTCCTCGCCCACGACGGAAGCCTCAACCGCCGGGCGCTCCGGCAGGCGGTGTTCACGGACCAGGCAGAGCTCGATGCGCTCAACCGGATAGTGCACCCCGGTGTCACGCGACTCCGGGACCGGGAAATCGCGGCGGCTCGCGCGCGCGGCGACGACCTCGTCGTGTGTGTGATCCCTCTCCTGTTCGAGCGCAACCTCGTGGACGAATTCGATGCGATCGTGCTCATCGATGCGCCGCGTCCGCTCCGGCTCGAGCGGCTGGTGACGACTCGCGGTCTCGAGGAGACCGACGCGATGAACATGATCGCGGCGCAGATGCCGGCCGAGCTCAAGCGGGCGCGCGCCGATCACTGCATCGATAACACAGGGTCGCTCGAAGATCTCGAGCGCGAAGTCGACGCGCTCTGGAGCTCTCTTCACCGAGATGCGGTAGGCTCGGAGACGGCCGCTCAGGTTTCTTGACACGTTTCCGGGGCGCGGATAGACTTCGCGCCCTGTCGTATCGCGTGTCCCTTTATTCGGAGTCGTGTGGCAAATCTCCCCGCTGATCTCTCGTACACCGAAGAGCACGAGTACGTCCGCAAGGGCAAGGACGGCACGGTGGAGATCGGAATAACCGACTACGCGCAGGGCGAGCTGGGCGACGTCGTCTACATCGAGCTCCCCAAGGTCGGATCGAAGTTCGCGAAGCACGACGTCTTCGGGACGATCGAGGCGGTGAAGGCGGTGTCGGAGCTCTTTTCGCCGATCGCGGGCGAGGTCACCGCCGTGAACGACCGCCTCGACAAGGAGCCGGCGCTCGTGAACAGCGATCCTTACGGCGCGGGCTGGATGATCAAGGTTCGCCCCGATGATCCATCGGAGGTCGACAGGCTCATGAAGGCGGATGCGTACGGGAAGCAGATAGGTCAGTAGTGTAGTAACGGTCTGCCACGACCGCCCAGGGGATCATCAGCCAGCCGATCAGGGCGAACCACGCCAGCGAGCGCGCGTCGGGAGGCGGCGGTGTCCAGGGTCCGGAAGCCCACATCACCGTCGAAATTATTATCAGGGCCCAGAGCGCGAGCGGTCCAATCCATTTCGTTGCGCGCCGGTCGCGGAGGTAGATCACGATTCCGGCGATCCAGATCGCACCTTCGACGATGAGACTGCCGGGAATGGAATTCCAGAGTCCGAGTCCGGCGCGCGCGCTCCCGGGCCAGAATGGCATGTCGGGCGCGTGAGTGATGAAATCGAGCACCCAATGACTGACTACGAGAGCCCAGATGATGACGCCGGTTCGGGGTGAAATCCCGGCAAATGGCGACAGCGCGGCCAGGATCGCACCCCAGACGATCGCCATCAGAAGGCTGTGTGACCACGGGTAGTAGTCGAACACGAGCGGGTTGAAGGCCATCGCGCCCGGCACGATCCGAACCTTCTCTATCCCGGCGAGCACAAATACCGGCCAGACGAGATCGAGGGTCGTGACCGCGGCCATGAGCCAGCCGAGCGACACCTTCGGCGCGACGCGCTTGGTCGCGAGCGCCAGCGCCATGTGACCAACGAACATTACCTGTGCACGATCTTCATCGTTGGACCACTACCAGGGTATTTGCGGGGAGCGGTAATAGTTGACGCCGAGAAAATTCCAGCGCGCAGCATGACCGGCGATACGCAGTCGGAAATCGTCCCATCGCCGCGATGCCTGCGGTGACCAGGCAATCTCGGCGATCGCCGGCAGACGCGGAACCGCCAGATACTGCACCGCGGTCATGTTTCGCAACGTCTCGCTCCACATCGGTGCTTCGACGCCGAGAATGTCCCTTTCACCTACGCCTGCCATGTACGTCGCAGGATCCCAATCATAGGCGTCCCGAACCTCGACGATGGCAGCCCAGGTCAACCCCAGCTCGGTTGCGGCGGTGTACTTCATATCGATGTAAACCTTTTTGGCAGGGGACATGATCAGCTTTGAGCCATACTTGAGGGCGGCCGTCGCAGAATCACTCTTCCATTGCTGCGTGAGGGTGGTCGGGGCGAGACGTGCCTTCGTGATCTCCTCCCACCCGACCATCTTCTTGCCGTGCTTGTGAACGATCGTCTGTACGCGCTCGATGAACCTCGCGTACTGATCGTGCGTAAGCACTTCGACCTCGTCACCGCCGACGTGGAAATACGGCCCCGGCGTGATCGCCGAGATCTCGCGCACGATGTCGTCGATGAGCGCGTAGGTCTCTTCCTTCTCCACGCAGAACGTGCTCCAGCCGACGCTCGTCCCGGTATAGAGCGCGGTTGGCCGCGAGCTGCAGCTGAGAGCGGGAAACGCGGTCAGCGCCGCGTTGGTGTGCCCCGGCATGTCGATCTCGGGAACGATCGTGATGTACCGCTCCGCGGCGTAACGAACGATTTCCTGGTAGTCCAGCTGTGTGTAGAAGCCGCCTGGTCCGCCTCCGACCTGCGTCGCGCCGCCAATGCTCGTCAGCGTCGGACGCGACTTGATCTCGATGCGCCAGCCCTGATCGTCCGACAGGTGCAGGTGCAGCACGTTGAGCTTGTAGAGAGCGAGCAGGTCGATGTACTGCTTGACGTCGCTGACCGGAAAGAAATGGCGCGCGACATCGAGCATCGCGCCCCTCCAGGCGAAGCGGGGCTGATCGACGATCGTTACCGGCGGAACGGGCCAGACGAAACGCTCCACTCCCATCTCCGATTCGACGTCCGCCGGCAGCAGCTGCCGCAGTGTCTGCGTTCCGCGAAAAAGCCCCGCCGGCCGATATGCAGTGAGTCGTACCCCCGTGCTCGCGGCGACGAGCTCATAGCCCTCTTCGCCAAGAGCGGCACGCGCGGGATCGAGTCCCAGCCTGATGGCTCCCGCGTCAGTGGCTCCGACCGAAACCGCGATCGGAAATCCCGTCGGCGGGCGGAGCAGCGCGGCCAAAGACTCGCCGATCGCCCTCACCTCGGGATTGTCGTCGACGGCGATGACAGTGGTTCGGGTGACCTCGAACGGGGCGCCTCCATTTACCACCATGGACGCGGGCGCCGGAACCAGCCGGGGTCCGGAAACGGCAGGCGTCGGGGTCGGGGTCGGACGCGCAGCGGACGGCGCTGTCTGACACGCGGTTCCTAAGATCGTCGCCGATAGCGCAAACGCGAGCGTGGCGGATTTTCTCGCACTACGTCTCAAGGGTAAATCGGCCGACTCGAGGACCAGCCTGTCAGTTACGGTTCGCCTGGACATTCTAATATCCCTCCCGAGGATACCTCACAGCGAAAATATGCGGGAATTCGTCCCGCATTCCCAATCTGAACTGCAAACAACAACTGATACGCTGCCCGCCACGCGCTGACCGCTACCAGCCTCCAGCTGCAATCATCGGGACGGCACTATAGTCGCGCGGGACCGCGCAAGAAAAGTCGGTGTCGTTTGCAGCCGGCAGCGTAGTTCGCGGATAGCGGGCGGCGGGTAGCGGGTTTTGCAGTTTGCGGTTCAAATCAGAATCAGGACTCAGCCTGCGCCTCCGCCTCAGCATATGAATCGGTGGGAAGACACGAACACACCAGATTCCTGTCGCCGTACGCGCTCTCGACTCGTGCCACGGCAGGCCAGAACTTCGATTCCCTGCTCCAGGGCGCCGGGAACGCCGCGCGCTCACGGCTGTACAAATGCGTCCAGACGGTAGACGTGACGCGACCCAATGGATGCGGAGCGTGCTTGAGAACGTTGTCGGCCCTGTCCGCCTCGCCCGTCTCGATCTCCCTGATCTCTTCGCGAATCGAGATCAACGCATCGCAAAAACGATCCAGCTCTTCGCGCGGCTCACTCTCGGTCGGCTCGATCATGAGAGTGCCGGGAACCGGGAACGACACGGTCGGCGCGTGGAAGCCGTAATCCATGAGCCTCTTCGCGATGTCTTCCACCTCGATGCCGCTCGACTGCTTCACCACCCGCGTATCCACGATGCATTCGTGCGCCACCGTTCCGTGCTCTCCCTTGTACAGCACCGGGAAATGGGGGTCCAGCCGCTTCGCGATATAGTTGGCGTTCAGGATCGCGATCCTGGTGGCGTACTCGAGGCCTTCGCCTCCCATCAGCCTTATATAGGCGTGCGAGATCGGAAGAATGCTCGCGCTGCCCCATGGCGCCGCCGAGACGGGACCGACCGCATCTCTGCCCTGCTGCGGAATTACCGGATGACCGGGAAGGAAAGGCACGAGATGCTTCGCCACTCCGATCGGACCCATTCCAGGACCGCCGCCGCCGTGCGGAATGCAGAACGTCTTGTGAAGATTCAGGTGGCACACGTCGGCGCCGATGTCGCCCGGACGGCAGAGACCGACCATCGCGTTCATGTTTGCGCCGTCCATGTAGACCTGCCCGCCGTTCCTGTGCACGATCTCGCAGATCTCGGCGATCGATTCCTCGAACACACCGTGTGTCGAGGGATACGTCACCATCAGCGCCGCCAGGTCTTTCGCGTGGGCTTCCGCCTTGGCGCGCAGGTCATCCACCTGGATGTTGCCGCGCTCGTCGGTCCTGACGACGACGACCTTCATGCCGGCCATCACCGCGCTCGCCGGATTGGTGCCGTGCGCGGACTGTGGAATCAGGCAGATATCGCGATGCGAATCATCGCGCGACGCGTGATAGGCATCTATCGCCAGCAACCCCGCGTATTCGCCCTGTGAGCCGGCATTGGGCTGCAACGAAACCGCGGCAAACCCGGTTATCTCGGCCAGCGCGCTCTCGAGCTCCTGGAACAGCTGCTGGTAACCGGCAGTCTGCTCGACTGGCGCGAACGGATGGATCTTCGCGAATCCCGGCCAGGTTATCGGCATCATCTCGGTCGTCGCGTTCAGCTTCATGGTGCAGGAGCCGAGCGGGATCATCGAGTGCACGAGGGACAGGTCGCGCGCCTGCAGGCGGTTCATGTAGCGGAGCATCTCGGTCTCCGCGTGGTGCTTGTTGAACACCGGGTGCGTCATGAACGGCGTGGTGCGCTTGAAGCGCTCGTCGTAACGCGAGTCAGACGCGGAGAGAACCTCCTCGAGCCCGAAGTCGAGGCTTTTTCCGCCGTTGAAGGAAAGCAGCAGATCCGACACATCCGCTTCATTGGCAGTCTCGTCGAGCGCGACGACCAGCGTCTTGTCCGGCAGCTGCCGCAGGTTGATGCGACGGCGGCGCGCCTCCTCGATGATCGTCGCCGCGTTTCGCTTCCCGATCCGCACCGAGAGCGTGTCGAAGTAATCCTCGTGAGCGAGGGAGAAGCCGAGCCGCTTCAGACCTTCCGCCAGCGCGCTGGTGAGGCCGTGGACTCTGCGCGCGATCCGGGTCAGGCCGGCTGGACCATGATACACGGCGTACATGCTCGCCACGACCGCCAGCAGCACCTGCGCCGTGCAGACATTGCTCGTCGCTTTTTCGCGGCGAATGTGCTGCTCGCGGGTCTGGAGCGCCATGCGCAGCGCGGGCTGTCCGTCCGCATCGCGGGAGACGCCGATAATGCGCCCCGGGATCTGCCGCTTGTACTCGTCCCTCGTCGCGAAGAACGCCGCGTGCGGCCCACCGTACCCGAGCGGAACCCCAAAGCGCTGCGTATTGCCGACGACGATGTCGGCACCCCACTCGCCGGGAGGCGTGAGGAGAACGAGGCTGAGAAGATCGGCGGCGACAGTGACGAGAGCGTCCGCCGCGCGAGCCTGCTCGCATGTCTTCGAGTAATCGAGCACCGCGCCATTCGTCGCCGGGTACTGCACCAGTACGCCGAAGACGCTCGGCCCGATCTCGAAATCGGCATAGCTCGCGACCTGAACTGTGATCCCGCGAACTCCGGCCCGGGTTCTGACTACCTCTATGGTTTGAGGGTGGCACTCCGAGGCGACGAGAAAAACCTCCTTGCCCGGTTTCCCCTTGAGGGCGTAGCTCATCGTCATCGCTTCAGCAGCCGCCGTTGCCTCGTCGAGGAGAGACGCGTTGGCGATCTCGAGTCCGGTGAGGTCGATGACCATCGTCTGAAAATTGAGCAGCGCCTCGAGCCGGCCCTGCGCGATCTCCGCCTGGTAGGGTGTATACGCGGTGTACCAGCCGGGATTCTCGATGATGTTGCGCTGGATCACCGGCGGCGTGATGCAATCCGAGTAGCCCATGCCGATGAAGGACCGGAAGACCTGATTCTTGGCCGCAATCGCGCGGAAGTGGGTGAGCACTTCCGGCTCGGTCATCCCTTTCGGCAGGGCGAGGCCGCGGCGAAACCGGATGCGTTCCGGAACAGTCCGATCTATCAGCTCATCGAGCGATCCGTAGCCCAGGGTCTTGAGCATTGCGGATACATCGCTCGGGCCGGGACCGACGTGCCGGTCAACGAAGGAATCAGCAGGAGCAATTGCTTCGGCGACGTGCTTGATTGTGGTGCTCATAGGAGTGACAATTTAACACCATGCAGCCCCGCCAAACGTCGCGCCGCTGGCGCCTGCTCTTCGCGGCGCCACGCTCGGGCGCCGAAAACATGGCGCGCGACTCGGCGCTCCT
>JBGTEZ010000002.1:0-1603 GCA_041747535.1 Gemmatimonadaceae bacterium | reverse complement strand
TCGGTTCATTCAGGGCGGCGAGCTCGGGCGACTGATCGGCGTGCGAGCCGGCCAGTACCAGCTCCCGACGAGCCGCACCGGCTGGCGGTTCCGTCGTCCCGAAGCTGGTGGCGGAGCGTTCTTCGAGCACGGATTTCCGCTCGTCGATCTCGCCCTCTGGCTCGCGGATTTTCCGGAACCTGTGCGCGTCAACGCCCACATGGACCGTGGTCGCGGGGTCGGCACAGTCGAAGACGCGATGATGGTCCACGTCGAGTGCGCCGGCGGAGTGAGCTTCAGCTTCGACGTCTCGTGGAGTTACGTCGGCCAGGAGGAGCGCTGGTGGTTCGAGGTGTTGTCCGCACGCGGGAGTGCCCGCCTCGCTCCGCTCAGAGTCGTCAAAATGCTGAATGGAAAGCCGACCGATGTCTCGCCGAGCGGTGCCGCGGCGCGAGAGAGCGTATTTCTCCAATCCTACCGCGCCGAGCTCGCTCACTTCATCGCCGTCGTCAACGAGGAGACACCGTACGATCCGCCGGAAGACCAGCTGGTGGTGATGAAGCTGATCGAAGCGATTTACAAAGCGGCGGAAGACGGACGCGAGGTGCGTCTGTAGAAAGTGAGCCGGTATACTGCCCACACTACTCCGAGGTTGATCGGCAGCGCGAGCGCGATGATCTCGCCGTTGCTCTGGTCGAAGTAGGGGAGGCCCTGGGCGATGAAGCCGAAAAGTGAAAGCGCCGCCACGATCGCCGACAGCCGGCGCGCTTTCTCGGTCCCGCGCAGTCCGTAGATCGAAAGCGGGATCAGCACGGCGAGCGCAATCGACAACGGACTGAGCTGCAAGAGATTCTCGTTGCGGCTCATGTAGTAGTGGTGGGTAAAAATCCACGCAGAGAGAAGAGCGATGCCGGCGAGGCCGGCGACGAGGCTCCACAGCGTCGCCATCGCCGTTGCGGCGAACAACGCGACTCTGCTGCCCGATTCAGCGCTCCTCACCAGCGCGATCAGCGCGCCGCCCAGGGCAAGTCCGATCGCGACGTACCATGGGAGGTAGCTCGGAGGGGCCGCGGGCTCAGGCCCCCGGCCCGCCGTAAACAATGCCATCTCGGATCTGACCAGAGGAACCCTCCTGCCGAGAGTATCGGTCACCGTCACGGTGCGCAGGTGATTGGCCATCCGAACCGGAAGAAACATTTCCTCCCACATCGAGATCGGATTGTCGGCGGGATGACCCAGGGCAAAGGTGATTCCCGTATAGATCGGAAGGTTGTCCTGACTCAGTCGCTGAGTGTGGGTGCGGTAGGTCTCCGAGGTGATCCTGGTAGTAGTTGCGATCTGGAGCTGCCCGCCGAGCGCGCGGTCGAGCATGTCGCGAAGGCGCGTCGAGCAGTTGTCGCGATAGTAGTCGTACCGGTAGAATTTGTTCTGTGGCAGTGCGTTCAGCTCGAGCGCCTGCTTGAGTCCAAGGCGCTGTGCCGGTGTGAGATTGAGCTCCTGCGCGAGCAGGGATCTGTTTCGCTGGGTGTAGGACTGAAGCATCGATTCCAGATCGATCGCCTCCATCCAGTAGCTGGTGTTGCCGGTGAGGAACCGGCCGATGAAATTCGGCTGCTCGAAGTCG
>JBGTEZ010000001.1:0-5514 GCA_041747535.1 Gemmatimonadaceae bacterium | reverse complement strand
TCGCCTACACGTGCTGGGACTGCACGAAGAATCCCATCGAGCAGCTCCACCTCATGCTAATGCCCCCGGCCGGCAAGATGTATCCGGTGCCCGGCGGGATCATCCACGTCATGTGGCAGCAGTCCACGCAGCGCGCCGGCGCCGCGTTGTAGCGAGCGTCACAGACGACGGCGCATCAGCGCCGCCGCAACGCTCGCTGTTGCTGCAACGCCCGGCTGCTTCAGCGGCACTGGAAATAGCGTCCGCACCTCATGTCTTGATCCGAGGAATCGTCCTTCACCACCCAACACCGATCAGGTAATTATGTCCGAGTTCAAGCTCTACACACGCGAAACCGCGCCGAAGGAGTCACGCCCACTGCTCGAGAACGTGCAAGCGGCTTTCGGCTTCACGCCGAACCTCATGGCGACGCTTGCCGAGTCGCCCCAGGCGCTCGAGGCCTATCTCACGCTCAATCGGCTGGTATCGGAAAGCTCGCTCACGCTTCAAGAGCAGCAGGTGGCGATCCTGGCCGCTTCGGTCGAGAACCGATGCGAGTACTGCGTGGCGGCCCACACCGTCGTCGCGGGAATGCAGCGGGTCCCTGCCGACGTCGTCGAGGCGCTCCGAAACGAGACGGCCGTACCTGACAGTCGGTTCGCCGCGCTGGCCCGTTTCACACGCGAAGTGGTGCGCGAGCGAGGCTCGATCTCCAACGACGAGTTAGGGGCCTTCCTGAACGCGGGCTTTACCAATCGACAGGTTTTGGAGGTACTGATGGCGATCGCGCAGAAGACGCTGAGCAATTACCTCAATCACATCGCACGAACGCCCCTTGATGGGGCGTTCAGCGGCGCGAAGTGGTCCGCGCCGGCGAGCGACACAGTTGCCGCCGCAACGGGCAGCTAGCGCAAAAGCACTCCACGCGTAGGTGGGCGTCTGAACCCGCCGCGCGCACAGTACAGTGGGGCGCATTCGGAATGGTCTTCACATAATCACCGGTTGTCGCGGATTTTCATGTTCAGGTCAAAGGCACACTAAAGCGATCTCCGAACGGTGACCTGTAGCTCAATCCTAAACGGCGGTAGGTCCCTTCGGGAATCCCGATGTCAGCAAGAAATAGTTCGCCGGTGTTTTCAGGGAGCAGACCGGTTTTCGGCAACGCGAGCGTCATCGTCCAGCGAGCTTTGATGGCATCTCCGATCGCCTCTCCGGTGGTGGCATTGACGCCGGAAGGAACATCGAGCGCGACGATCGACGCGGTCGTCTGGTTGGCCCATCGAATGAGCTCCGCCGCCGTGCCCCGTGGAGGCGACTTCAAACCGTAACCGATCAGCGCATCGAGAATCAGATCTACGGATTCTTTACGCACAATCTTCGCATCGATTTCCGTTCCCGAAGTCGACCCGAATACCTTGCGCTGAAAGGAAACAACTTCACTGAGATGACTCGGGTCTGCCAGGCAGAGCTTCACGCTCGCATTGCGGTTTGCGAGATGGCGGCTGGCACAAATCCCGCCGCCTCCATTACCTCCGCTTCCGGCCAAGGTGATGATTTTGGCTTTCTCCCAGCCACGGCCGAGAACTTCAATCGCCAGCAGCGCGAGATTTCTACCGGCGTTTTCCATCATCTGAAACAGGTTTGGTCCGGTTTCTTCCATTGCGATGCGATCTACTTCCCGCATCTGATCGGCTGTAACCGCGGGAACTTCGATGCCTGCATCAGTGAAAAAATGCGTAATCACAGCCAGCCGCCTGTGAATCCCGCCTTGCGGAGCCCGTCGACAATAAAAGGACATTCCTTCACCAATTCCCAAAGAAATCCCGTGCGGTGGTTCTCGATCATCATCACTATAGGCCCCTGATCGAGCCCGTAGTAGCCTTTGGAGATCCAACCTATCTCCTTCTGATTCCCGCTCTGGAAAGTCGGATTGAAGCTGCACTTGAAGCCGTACTTGCTGGTCACTTCGGGGTATACATCACTGAAGTGCTGAAGCGCCGGCAAGACGATCTCGGGCGCAAAGGGGAGCGACGCGGCTGCCGCCCATGGCGCGATGGTGCCGTCGTCCGGACCGTACGGGATGCCGCGCGCCGTATAGTCAAAAAAGTGGCGCTCCACGCCCTCGATCTTCAGGGAGGCTGGACCAGGACCATCGCTCGCCGTAATCCCCCAGGAATGCTCGTTGTACCCTTTGTGGTCCAATGGATTACTGATCGCGTACTGTTGCTGCGCGTAAGTGGCCCGGCGGCTGTTCTCGAAGTAATCAATCCCTTTCTCACGCATGAATTCATCCTGAATGCCGCGAAAGTCGATCCACATGTGTGAAAGCTGGTGAATGAAGAGCGGGCCCCCATAGAGAAACTCCTGGCCGTAGAGCTCCTTCCAGGAGTATGTCTGCGTCTGGGCTTTGTAGCTCGTGTCAGGGATTGGATGCGTCGGCGAAGCGAGCGCGAGCACGTATAGGATCAGCGCCTCATTGTAGCCTTCCCAGCGGTTCGGCAGAAACCCGCACTCCGGCTTCCAACCCATCGAAACTGTTTCGCCCGCGTTGAGCGCCCACTCCCAATCAGCCCTGGCGTAGAGTTCTTCGGCGATCGTGCGTATCTCGCGCTCTTCGGGTGCATCGCCATCAAAGTACGCAGCGGAGGTCAACATGCCGGCGAGGAGGAATGTCGAATCAATCGTCGACAGTTCCGACTCCCACGCCCGCCGGCCGCTAGCCATGTACAGAAAGTGGTAGTAAAAGCCTTTGTAGCCCGTCGCGCCCGGGTCCTCGCTTTGCTCGCTGTCTCGGAAGAACCGCAGCGTCGTCAACGTCCTTTGCACGGCCTCGCCGCGCGTGATGAAACCGCGCTCGACGCCGATGGTATAGGCCGTCAGCGCGAAGCCGATGGCGGTTATGCTCGCGTGCGCGCCCTGGCGCGTGTTGTCCGGTACCATCCCATTGGCGCGACTGCTTTCTTTCAGGAAATATTCGAACGTGTCACGTTGGAGCTTGTCCAGCGTTGCCTCGTTCATGGGCACGTCACTCATGCGTGAACCACCTCGGACCTCGATCCAGTAGAAGGCAACCGATACCGGTCGCGGACGCGCGGAGAGAGAAGTAACACCACGCCGGCCAGGGTTGCGGCGAAATCGATACGTCGGTCATGTGCCTCACCAAGTCTCCAGGAATCCGGGAGGTTCCCGCGATCGCTCGCTTCCGACGAGCGGCGATTTACTCGGGAACTTCGCGGAGCCGCCATGCCTTTATCAATTGCAAACCTATTGAAATGGGAGCGGACCAGGATGATGACTTTACGTGAACGCTATTGCGCGGCGCAGACTTTCGACGCTTTTCTCGCGGGCGTCGAGACCAACCGGGACCTCTGGCATGCCATCGCTCGCCGGGCGAGCGCACGCGATGAGCTCACGGCTCGCGTAGAGGCCACGGGCCAACGGTGGCACTTGCTCGTCCTCGCCGAGGATTGGTGCGGCGACGCTGTCAACGTTCTTCCGTTCATAGCGAGACTGGCGGACCGGGCGGCGAACCTCGATCTGCGCGTGGTCGGCAGGGACGCAAATCCCGATCTGATGGACGGCCATCTCACGGGAAAAAGCCGATCCATCCCCGTCGTCATCGTTCTGGACGCGACCTTTACAGAGCGAGGATGGTGGGGTTCGCGGCCACGCAAACTGCAGGAATGGGTGCTCTGCCCAGGAAGTCTAATGTCAAAGGCGGAGCGCTATCGCGACATTCGTCGTTGGTACGTGCAGGATCGCGGAGTCGCGGTCTTGAATGAGATCGTCGGTGTCATCGAGGGCGCGGTGGCGAAAAGCGCCGCCGCATAGCGGCGTGGCAAGACCGGTGGGCACCGCGTTCGTCCTTGCGGGTGGTGGAAGTTTCGGGGCGATCGAAGTCGGCATGCTGGAGGCACTTCTCGCCGAAGGGATCGCGCCGGATCTCGTGGTCGGTGCGTCGGTAGGCGCGATCAATGGTATGTACCTCGCTTCTGATCCGACTGCAAACGGCATTCGAAGTTTAGCGGACATCTGGCATGGACTCAGCCGCGAGGAGGTCTTTCCATGGTCGATCCTTCGAGCCGTGCTGGCGCTTGCGGGTCGGCGGGACTCGCTCCTCGATCCCGCGCCGCTGGCTCGATTGCTCGGCAGGCACCAGCCCGTGCAGCAACTCGAAGAGACACGCATTCCGTGCGCGGTCATTGCCACGGATGCGCTGAGCGGCGGCGAAGTCGTGCTCACGAGTGGATCCGCGGTCGAGGCTCTGCTCGCGAGCGCGGCGATTCCGGCGCTGTTTCCGCCGGTCGAGCACCGCGGACAGTTCCTGATCGATGGCGGGGTGTCGAACAACACTCCGATTTCAGCCGCGGTAGCGCTCGGAGCTCGGCGTATCGTCGTGCTCACGACAGGATTTTCCTGCGCCGCGCCGCGTCCGCCGTCTGGCGTCATTCCAATGGTATTGCACGCGTTCAACCTGCTCGTTGCGCGCCAGCTCACCGCGGACATCGAGCGACTCTCGCACCGGGCCGACATCGTGGTGGTTCCGCCGCTCTGCCCGTTGGCGCTCTCGTCGTATGACTTTCGTCACGCCGCGGAGCTCATCGCGCGTGCCACCGCGAGCACTCAGGCATGGCTCATGACCGGCGGCATGGCGCGAAGCGGGGAGATTCCTGTCAGGCTGTTGCCGCATGAACACTCCTCGCCCGACGGGGATTGGCCAGCCATCTCACTCAACGACGTCGGCCACGCCGAGCCGGGGCGCGGATGATGTACATGCGTGTGACTCCCTCTATAGCATATTGGCGAGCGCCGTGCACTTGATGGGAGAGAAATTCATCGTGCACCCCACCACGCGAACATCGAGCCCATTGCGGATCGCGAGCAGGACACGGGCTGCCACGGTTGCGCTACTTGCCTGCGTTGCCTTCGCTGGGCAGTCGACCTCCGCGCAGGACATCTGGCGCACTGACTTTTCCCGTCACGTGGTGCCGCTCGACGAGATCGTCTCGGGAGGGCCGCCGAAGGATGGCATTCCCGCCCTGGACCGGCCACGGTTCGTCACCGTGCCTGAGGCCGGACGATGGCTCGATCCGCGCGAACCCGTGCTCGTCGTCGAGCACGGCGGGGAAGCGCGAGTGTATCCACTACGAATTCTTGTATGGCACGAGATCGTCAACGACCGCATGGACGATCTCCCGATCGCGGTCACATTCTGTCCGCTCTGCAACACCGCGCTCGTTTTCGACCGGCGTCACGCCGGCCGCACGCTCGATTTTGGCACTACCGGGCGACTGCGCCACTCCGATCTCGTGATGTACGATCGTCAGACCGAGAGCTGGTGGCAGCAAGCCACCGGCGAGGCGCTCGTCGGCGTGTTTGCGGGCGACACCATTCGCGCAGTTCCGGCTGCAACCGTGAGCTGGAGAGAAGCTTCTGCCGCGCATCCAGACGCAAAGGTGCTCTCGCAGACTACGGGATACAACCGCCCGTACGGCACGAACCCGTACGCCGGGTACGACGCGCCGGGCGGCTCGC